>JAKQYE010000225.1:8617-9919 GCA_023356605.1 Trichodesmium sp. MAG_R02
CTTCTTTGTAATCCATATCAACGGCAATGTCGATAACTGCTTGCCCTTGATGTTCTATCTGGTAATCTAGCAATTCAAAACTGAAATTTTCCTCTAGTGAATTAATTCTAGTTGTCATTTTTTTGATATTGGGTTTCTTAATTAAGGACTTACGCAAAATATAAAAATATACACCATCTGTAGGGGTTAACGGCTGTCAGGCCCTACTAGATAAGGGCTTAGTGCGTAACTCCTGACTGATATTAAATCAGATGTTTCGGTTAAAGTCCAGAACTTACAGCACTTTTCAAATTGATGAACTACATCGCCATAATCAAAACCTTGTAGGGACGTTGCATAAGGGCGTCCCTACTATGGTCTACCGACATGAAAACTGCTGTCATCTATAGGTGTTAGGTGTTAGGTGTTAGGTGTTAGGTGTTAGGTGTTAGGTTTAAAAATTAACCAACATTATCAAGACTTACGCAAATTTACCTTGAAAACGCTATATGTAGGGGCGAATGGCATTCGACCTCACCCTCCTGTAGTTCCCGTGCGTAAGTCCTGATATTAAATATATGCAGGATTTCCAATAGGTAGGGGCAATTAAAAGTTCAGAACAGGCTTTTTCTGTATTGATGGCATTGGCCAAAGGAATATTTCGTTCTAAGATTTGTTGCATAAATTCCCTGACTTCTACAGGAAGAATGTTAGCAAATAATTTTTTTGACTCATCCACCCTCAACTCAAAGCGATCGCGGACTTCTGCTATGGTTTTAAATTCACTGTAGGACATCAAACATTTCTAGATTTTGAGAGTCTTTACGAAATTACGAAATATGGCTGTAAATTCCAGATATTTTTCCACATCCTCAACAGAATTTACTGGCGACATCCATATACTAATCATCCAGATTTGATATTACCAAAATAATTAGGCTTAGAGCAAGGACTTTTGTAGAAGTAGATAAAAAATATTAGATAAATCTTTAGGATAAATACCTTTGCTCAACATTTTTATTAACATAATATCTATACTTTATTATACTTGGAATCTACTATAATATTACTGACAAAATGCCTGTTTTACTGCTGCTCTGATTCAGTTTCAAAGCTAACGTCTTCATATAAAACATCAACAGCACAATTAAATTCAATACTAGATAATGTAAAATCTTCTCCCAATGAATATACAGAATAAAGCCACATTCTCCCCTCCCCACGCTGATAAATCTCTACAGAAACTGACTCTGAATCTACTAAAACATACTCTTGCAAACTAGAAAATTGACGATAATATTTCAACTTATCGTCGCGATCGTA
>JAKQYE010000226.1 GCA_023356605.1 Trichodesmium sp. MAG_R02
TTGAAAGAGGTTAGGGCTTTCCCCCTGTGTTTATAACAATCCAATTTTCTACATTAGAAGTGCCGAGTTATAGTTTCTGTCTAGTTCTTGTCAACATTTAGGGCATGAATGCCACAGTTGGGAAAAACTTTTAGAGACTTTATTCAGACATTCCCAACAATGTTGAAATGTACCTTTATTGCACCGTTACCACTTCTTCTAAACTTTCATTTGCCAACCGATCAACTGCGCGCAAAGCATAAGTTCCTGGGTTAACTCTCACCGCATTAGTAGCAGAATTTAATACTTGCACCAGCTCCCATTGATTACCATTTTGCTGATACAATGCCCAAGAACGAACATCTCCAGTATTATCAACATTCCAACTGATAACATCAGAATTAACCTGTACTCCCATAGGTGGTGCTGGAGGTTGGTCATCTAACCAGGGCATCGCTGGAGGTAATGCTGGAGTTGGGTAAACATAATTTTTGAACACATTATTGACACCCGCCACATTATCTCGAAACATCTTCATACTATAAAAGATATTTCCCAAAGAAAGTTGACTCGCTCTCTGACGAGAAATTGCAACTTGTCTCTCAAACTCAGATACAGGCCAACCAGAAACTTGTAATTGACTTAAAAAGTTTCCCGCATAAATATGACGACGTTGGGGGTTTTGTTGCAACCACCAGTTTAACAATACTGGATAACTCTGTTGAGGTGGGTCGATGCGCCAATAAAGTTGAGGTGCCAAATAATCTACCCAACCTTTTGTTAACCATAACTTCACGTCAGCATATAAACTTTCATATTGATCTAAACCTACAATACCAGGAGGGTTCCCCGGGCGATAAATTCCAAAGGGACTGATGCCAAATTTGACATAAGGTTTCTCGGCGTGAATACCTTGGTAGAGACGTTCCACCATATTATTCACATTCTGTCGTCGCCAGTTAGATAGAGAAAGATTGCCTCCAGATGCTTTGTAACTATTGTAGGTTTGATAGTCTGGAAATTCTTGCCCTCGTTGAGGATAGGGATAGAAATAGTCATCAAAGTGAACAGCATCAATATCATAACGGCGTACCACGTCCATGATGGTGTTGAAGGTTTGGTCTTGAACTACTTTTGCTCCAGGGTCTAACCAAATAAATTTGCCATATCTATAGGCATATTGGGGATATTTTATTGCTGCATGGTTGGAGGCAAAGGAACCATCATTGGGACTGAGTTGGGCACGGTAGGGGTTAAACCAAGCATGGAGCTCGATATTGCGTTTATGACTTTCGGCGATCGCGAATTCTAGAGGGTCATAATAGGGTTGAGGAGGAGTTCCCTGTTTTCCAGTTAACCAACCACTCCAGGGTTCGATGGCGGAATTATAGAAAGCATCTCCATTGGGGCGAACTTGCAATACTAAAGCATTAAGGTTTAGTTCTTCCATCCGGTTGAGGATGTTAAGTAATTCTGTTTTTTGTTGGGCAACGGGTAGACCTGGTTGAGAAGGCCAGTCTATGTTGGCGACAGATGCTACCCAGACTCCACGAAATTCCCTGGGGGAAAAGGAGGAGGGTTGTTGAGCAGTGGTAGTGGATAAATGGCTAGAGATTTGAGTCAGAGTTAGTCCTAATATTAGGAGGCAACTCCAGAGGAGATTTTTGTGTCTAAAGTAAATCTTTTGGGGAATTTTAGCTAATAATTTGCTGATTAAGTTCATTATTAAATAAATAGTTTTGGTAATTTCACATTATCAGGACTTACCCAAAGAAACCCGGTTAAGACAGTAAATCATTGTTTTTAACACATAAATATCTACGAGAAACCGGGTTTCTCAGTTTGCCTGGGTAAGTCCTGATTATTTTATAGGAAGATTGGGTTTAAAATCTTCCTCATAAGAGGCTACTTTTTAGTTGTTTTATGTTTAAACTTAGCCATAACCACCAGATATAGTCGTTTGTTCTTCTACTCCTTGTTTTCTGGAGATATCTATTATGTAGATACCTACTAATAGGTATAGTTATATTCATATTCATAATTATAAGAATCTTCAAAATTAGTACTGACTCTAACCCCATTATTATCAACATTACATACAAACTTATTTCGTTCTCCATATACATCTACCCATCCTTGCCACTCCCAACCTTCTATAGTTTTCCTTACATCTTTTTGAGAAGACCATTTCCCATTTCTCGGAAATCCCATTTGATGTGCCATAAATTCTTGACAAGAATTCACAATGCCATTGGCGTTCAGATTTTCTGAACCATACAAATTCTGATTTAAACTATCACTATATGTTTCATTTTTGTCATAATATACTGTTACTTCATTATCATTAATATTGCAGATAAAATTGTTTCTTTCCCCATCAAATTCTACCCAACCTTGCCATTGCCAACCGGATTTAGTTTGAGTTAGATCTTCCACGGATGACCACCGCCCATTACTGGGAAATCCCATTTCATATTCCATAAATTCTTGACAATAAGTTAGAATATAACTGGTATCAATATTCGTTTTATTATGGTTTTTTAATCTCACTTTTCTCTGATTGATTTGACTTGGATATTGATAACTCCTTAACTTAATGTGACTATTATTACCAACATCACATGCTTCTAGAAAAACAAATGTAACTAATATTATTAGTAGATTTTTTTTATTCATCTTTACTCTATCAGCAAATAAAACTCTTGATCATAATAGCACTAAAACAGGACTTATGCAACGAAACAAGACATTGGGTTTATTGTCCTGATGATTGTTTTTCCCTCTGACACAATTTCGTTTCATCACCCGGTTTCCACATTAAGTCCTATAAAAGTTACTTTTGGAGAATCTTGTGGAGAAAATAGGGAGCAAGAAATAGGGCATAGATAATAGGGATTAGAGAAAGTATGGGTATTCAGCTATCAACTAGAAGGAAAAATTAGCCTCCAAGAAGAATTAAAAGTCGGACACAGAAAAGATGACCAGCTCGACTTAGTAATTTATTACTTTCATGGTTGTTTTTGCCCAGCATGACCAATGGAATAGCCCTCGAGCTCACTGCTAATAACTAAATCCTTGGGAGAAAGTTTGATTAATTACTGAATTAAATAAAAAATAGGGAATGAGTTAAAACTTATAGCTGATAGTTAAGTGTTTACTTTATTTATCCTTGATTTTTAATTCATCAATGTTCCAAAAAGCACTGCCAATAGCAGATGATTTGAAATTATCAATATGATTGCGAACTGCTTGAATTGCCAGAGGATTTACTAAAAAAAATATAGGCAATTGTTCGGCAACAATTTGTTGAAACTCACCGTAAATTTCCCGGCGTTTATTTTCATCTATTGTCTGATATGCAGCAGTAAACAAGCGGTCAATTTCTTTTTCCCAATCAGAAACTTGCCAATTTTTTATCTTTGGTTCACCAGGTTTAGAACCTAGATTAAACTGATGAAATGAACCATTACTTAACCAAAATAAGGATAGTAAATTAGGTTCAATGTCGGCACCAGGAACACCAAAAGCTCCGACATAACATTCCCAATCTCGACTGGATAATAGTTTTTTTAAAACACTGTTGAAGTTAAGTATCTGTAAATTAGCTTTAATCCCGATATGACTTAAATCTCCTTGAATTTTAACTGCTGTATCTATGCGTATTTTTTCCTCAGATTTTACTAAAATTGTAAATTCTACTCGGTTGCCATTCTCATCTAATAATTCATTGGCATCATTATATTGAAAACCAGAATCTAACAATATTTTTTTTGACTTTTCAGGGTTGTATTTATAAACTTTTAATCCTGCTTCTGGAGATAAGTAATAGGGACTTTGTACTCCAAGAGCAGAATGTTTTATTTCCCCCAAACCTCGATAAATAGTATTATTAATTTGTTGGCGATTAATAGCATAAGCAACTGCTTGCCGAAATGCTAAATTATTAAACCAACGAGATTTAATAGGGTTTAAAAGAGGTTTTCCTTCTGAATTTTTAGCTTGATTAAGATTAAAACTAACAAATCGATAGCCTAGAGTACTGCTATTATAAATCTTATATTTACCTCGCTCTTCTTCTCGCTTAAGTAATTGAAATGCTTCGGGATCTACTCCAATACTATCTAATTCTCCTGAACGAAATCTGATTAATTGATTGTCAGTTGATGGAATAATTTGAATGATAAGTTTATCAATATAGGGAAGAGAGTTCCCGGCTGAGTCGTTACGCCAATAGAAGGGATTTTTTTCTAAAATTATTCTTTGGGAAGGAATATAATTTGCTAGTTTAAATGGACCGTTACTAATAATTTTTTGTGGTTGTGTATTTGTGTTCCAGGTTGATAAAAATAGAGGTTTACCATCGCCATCGGTTGATAAGATAGTATTCCGCAAAGCATGAGCTGGTAAAATTTTTAATTTTTCTACATATCTGAGAAATGGGGCAAATGGTTCGGGTAAAATAAATTCTACTCGGCGTCGATCTATTTTTTTAACTGAGGGAAAAGCACCACTACTGCCAATTCTTAAAAAGTCTCTGTAGACAGTGGGAATTTTTTGGTTGAGATAAATATCTTGATAGGTAAAGATAACATCATCAGCAGTTAGAGGTTTTCCATCAGACCATTTTAATTCTGAGCGCAAGGTAAAGATAATCCGCTTTTTATTTTCAGACAAAACCCAAGATTCTGCTAAGGCAGGTTCTAATTCTCCAGTTAAACCATTTTCTGATATTAATCCTTCGTAAATAAATCTAAAAAAATCGTATGAAGAACGAGACATGGCATAGTTAAAAGTGCTTGGTGGACTGGGGCTAACTAAAACTAATCTTGAGTTATTATTACTCTGAGAGTTTAACAATGTTGGGCTACAACCACTGGTCAGAATTAATAAACAACATAATATAATCCTTACTAAAAAACCTACTGCCCTAGAAATAGTAAACTGATGAAGATCTTGATTTTTGTTTTGACTTTTTAGCATTTGTTAAAGTTACTAAATAGAAGTTGTCTGGTTGAGATTATTTTATCTTTATTAGATACTTGTATAAAAAACTCCCAAAAAGTTTTTTTTATGGGAGCTAAATTTCACAATTAATATCGAAAAAAATTTGTATAATTAATTTTGGTATTGCTCCTATAAAATAGGGAATGAGGAATAAGTTGAAACTCATCGCTGATCGCTAAATTCTCACCTTATTTATCCTTGATTTTCAATTCATAAACATTCCAAAAAGTATAGCCAAGAGCCGAAAATTTTAAATTATCAATATGATTACGAACTGCTTGAATTGCCAGAGGATTTACTAAAAAAAATACAGGCAATTGTTCGGAAACAATTTGTTGAAACTCACCATAAATTTCCCGGCGTTTATCTTCATCTATTGTCTGATATCCAGCAGTAAACAAACGGTCAATTTCTTTTTCCCAATCAGAAACTTGCCAATTTTTTATCTTTGGTTCACCAGGTTTAGAACCTAGATTAAACAGATGAAATGAACCATTACTTAACCAAAATAAGGATAATAAATTAGGTTCAAGGTCAGCACCGCGAAGACCAAGAACTCCGATATAACATTCCCAATCTCGACTATAGAATAGCTTTTGTGAAACAGTATTAGAGTTGAGTACCTGCAAATTAGATCTAATGCCGATACGACTTAAATATTCTTGAATTTGAACTGCTGTATCTTTGCGTAGTTTTTCTTCAGATTTTACTAAAATTGTAAATTCTACTCGGTTGCCATTGTCATCTAATAATTCATTGGCATCATTATATTGAAAACCAGAATCTAATAATAATTGTTTTGCCTTTTCAGGGTTGTATTGATAGACCTTTAATCCTGCTTCTGGAGATAAGTAATAGGGACTTTGTACTCCAAGAGCAGAATGTTGTATTTCTCCCAAACCTCGATAAATAGTATTATTAATTTGTTGGCGATTAATAGCATAAGCAACTGCTTGCCGAAATGCTAAATTATTAAACCAACGAGACTTAATAGGGTCTAAAAGAGGTTTTTCTTCTGAATTTTTAGCTTGATTAAGATTAAAAACAACAAATCTATAACCCAGAGAACCCCTATTATAAATCTTAATATTTGCCTCGTTTTCTTTTCGCTTAAGTAATTGAAATGCTTCAGCATCTACTCTAATACTATCTAATTCTCCTGAACGAAATCTGATTAATTGATTATCAGTTGATGGAATAATTTGAATGATAAGTTTATCAATATAGGGAAGAGAATTCCCGGCTGAGTCGTTACGCCAATAGAAGGGATTTTTTTCTAAAATTATTCTTTGGGAAGGAGTATAATTTGCTAGTTTAAATGGACCGTTACTAATGATTTTTTGTGGTTGTGTATTTGTGTTCCAGGTTGATAAAAATAGAGTTTTACCATCGGCATCAGTTGATAAGATAGTATCCCGCAAAGCATGAGCTGGTAAAATTTTTAATTTTTCTACATATCTGAGAAATGGGGCAAATGGTTCGGGTAAAATAAATTCTACTCGGCGTCGATCTATTTTTTTAACTGAGGGAAAAGCACCACTACTGCCAATTCTTAAAAAGTCTCTGTAGACAGTGGGAATTTTTTGGTTGAGATAAATATCTTGATAGGTAAAGATAACATCATCAGCAGTTAGAGGTTTTCCATCAGACCATTTTAATTCTGAGCGCAAGGTAAAGATAATCCGCTTTTTATTTTCAGACAAAACCCAAGATTCTGCTAAGGCAGGTTCTAATTCTCCAGTTAAACCATTTTCTGATATTAATCCTTCGTAAATAAATCTAAAAAAATCGTATGAAGAACGAGACATGGCATAGTTAAAAGTGCTTGGTGGACTGGGGCTAACTAAAACTAATCTTGAGTTATTATTACTCTGAGAGTTTAACAATGTTGGGCTACAACCACTGGTCAGAATTAATAAACAACATAATATAATCCTTACTAAAAAACCTACTGCCCTAGAAATAGTAAACTGATGAAGATCTTGATTTTTGTTTTGACTTTTTAGCATTTGTTAAAGTTACTAAATAGAAGTTGTCTGGTTGAGATTATTTTATAGTCTCTTGTAGAAGCAATTCATGAATTTAATCAAGTTTTTCTAGGGAGTATTGTAGAGACTTTCTATGGCAGGTTTTGACATTTGGTTCGGATAATAAATTTGGGTTCTCAGGAAATAGAAAATAGGGGACAGGAAAAATAAGGATTTCTTAAGGTATTTCCCTTCTTACTTACTTCCTTCAGTTATAGTCATTAGAGATTTTAAAGTTGCTACTGAAAGAGTTTTCTGACGCTTGCTTTGGTTTTATTGTCAATAGACAAACTCTCTCTACTTATTGTTTTATGGACAATTTGGATGAAGTTCCCCAAACTGAAAAATAAATGCTAAAGTTTCGTAAAGAAACTTAATCAATAAAATCATAATGAGACAAAAATTAACAGAAGGTAAAATTGGTCCAATTTTAGTAAAGCTAACAGTACCTACAGTTTTGGGACTTTTTACTATGCTAGGTTTTATTATTATTGATACCTACTTTGTGGCTCAACTCGGAACAAAAGAGTTAGCAGCAATGAGTTTCGCCTTTCCAGCAATAATATTGTTGGATAGTGTGTCAACGGGTTTGGCAATAGGTACTGGTTGCTGTATTTCTAAAGCTATTGGAAAAAGCGATAAAACTACTTCGTCCCATCGCGATCGCGACAAAGTTAAGCGACTTGCTACTGATAGCTTAATTTTATCTCTACTAATAGGGGTAATTTTAGTAATTATAGGTTTAACAACTATTGATCCCCTATTTACTGCTCTGGGGGCAAAGGCAGAAATTTTGCCTTTAATTCGACAATATATGGAAATTTCGTATTTTGGGGTAATTTTTGTAGTAGTGCCAATAGTGGGTAATAATATTATTCGCGCTACTGGTAATACATTAATGCCCAGTGTGGTGCTGGCTGTAGCAGGTATTATTAATCTTGTGCTGGACCCAATATTTATTTTTGGATATGGTCCAATTCCGGCGATGGGGTTGCAAGGAGCAGCGTTGGCAACGGTTATTAGTAGGGCTACTATCCTAGCAGTTTCTTTGGTTTTTCTGCACTATTACGAACAAATGATTTGTTTGAAGTTGCCTAGCTTTAAGCTTCTCCTCCGAAATTGGCAAAATGTACTTTCTATCGCTATACCTAATATAGGTCAAAATATAATCGGACCAATTTCTATAAGTTTTGTTACTAGCTTGATAGCAAGTTATGGTACTGCAGCAGTAGCAGGTTTTGGTATTGCTTCTAAGGTAGAGATTTTGTCTGTTATGGTGTTTTTGGCATTATCCACTAGTTTCATCCCGTTTGTGGGGCAAAATTGGGGAGCGGAACAGTATAACCGTGTGTCTTTGGCTTGGTGCTTAGGGTTTCAGTTTTGTCTTTTTTGGGGAGCTCTCATGGCGATCGCTCTCGGCCTAGGCGGAAGTTGGGTTGTTTCCCTATTTGATAAGGATCCAGAAGTTATCAAAGTTGCTGCTGAATATCTACTAATAGTACCTATTAGTTATGGTGCTTTTGGAATTATATTAATTTCTAGTGCAATTTTTAATGCTTTGGGAAAACCTTTACCTTCTTTGTTGATGAGTCTCACAAAGATGTTATTTTTGTATGCACCTTTGGCATATTTGGGAAGTTGGTTATTTGGGATGGATGGTATTTTTGCTGCTGCTTGTTTTGCTAATGTAGCAGTTGGTATTGGAGCTTATATTTGGTCTCAGAAAAATCTTAGTTTCAATAATTTGAAAGAGCCCAATAAATTGCTCACAGAGTTATAATTTTAGTGATAATTTAACATTTTTTCACTATACAGCAGTTTTCATCTCGGTAAACTACAGTAGGGACGCCCTTATGCAACTTCCCTACAAGGTTTTGGTTATGGCGATGTAGTTCATTAATTTGAAAAGCGCTGTAACCTACTAAATGAGGATAGTTTAAATATATCAGGACTTACGAAGGCAAACTCCGCAAACCCCGTTTCTCCTAGATATTTATGTGTTAAAAACAATGATTTACTGTCAAAACCTGGTTTTTTGCGTAAGTCCTGTTAATAAATGTTTCTGACAAAAGATTAGAGTCTGTACCTACTTCTAACCCCCTACCAGAATGGGAAAATGGAGGTAAGAACATTTCACGGAGCTCCCACACATAAGAACAGGGGATATACCCACCCCTAACCCTGACAAAGTTCGTAGTCCTAATTTTGTTCTAAGATAACTAACTATATTCAACGGGATATGATATTATAGCGGTTTTAATGTGGGTAGACCACGGTAGGGACCTTGCATGTAACCTCCGTACAAAGTTTTGATTATGGCGATGTAGTTCATCAATTTGAAAAGCGCTGTAACGCTAAAGCCCAACTACAAATAAAGACTTTTGTTGAACCTGCTGCTCTGGATATGATCTTATTCTTCAAGTTGATATTTCACTACCCAACGGTGAAATAATTCTACGGCAAATGTTAGGTTGTCCTGCCTTTCGACTATGACATCGTGGCGAAAAAGGGTCTCAAGAGCGTCATTAATAATTTTTTGCTCTAAACCTGTAACTTCCTGAACTATGGCGCGACTGCAGTTTCCTGAATGGTTGGCTAAAGCTCTGAGAATATCTTGTTGTCCTTGTGCATTTTTCCCGGCTTGCCGCCAAACTCCTGTGAAATAAGGGTGCCCTGTTTCGAATAGTTCATTTTCTTCAATAATGGTATTCACATCGGCAACGGTAAAAATACGTTTTTTTGGTTTTCCTTCCTCGAATACTTGCTTGTTGTAGCGTTTGACCACTAAAAATCCTAGGAGTTGTACCAGGTAGGCTTGTCCGAATGTTAGGTCGTAAATACGATCCATTGCTTCTGGTTCGTATTCGAGGAGGAAGTCTGGGTCTGGGTTGGCAAGGAGTTGACGG
>JAKQYE010000227.1 GCA_023356605.1 Trichodesmium sp. MAG_R02
TATCTACTCCTAATTTTTGATTAATTAGTTCCACTATTCCTATCTCATCAATTAACCCTGCAACTATTCCTAGGTGGTCAAGATTTTTAACTGTTATTGATTCTATTAAAGACATTTTTTTTATACTCAACAAGGATGGAATCATCAGTTTTATGATCTCACTTGAAGTGACTAAAGACCATAAGTAATTATACGTAAATTAAATAGATATTGTCTTGTAACCTCTTGTAATACAATATGAAGTTCCGAATGTGGGTAATAACTATCAATAGTTATTGTAATATATATTTTTACTTACAAACTTCAGAGTTATTATCAGGTAAGGCTTTCAATATAATGTCTGATATACTACATTTTGACCTGCGGAATGTAAGTAAGATATAAGAAAGCTTAATTTAGGGCATAAATTTTTATGAGGGGTTTTACAGTGGTAATTCCTACATATAATGGTTCTAAAAGATTACCATTAGTTTTAGACAAACTATATTCTCAAATCAATATAGAAGAACTATCTTGGGAAGTGATTGTTGTAGATAATAACAGTCAAGATGAAACAGAAAAAGTTATTAGAGAATATCAAAAAAACTGGTATCAGGAAATTACCTTAAGGTATTTCACTGAAGAAAAACAAGGTGCAGGATTTGCTAGAAAGAAAGCTGTTCAAGTAGCAAATTCTCCTTTGATTGGTTTTTTAGATGATGATAATATTCCTGCACAAAATTGGGTGGCAGCAGCTTATGAGTTTGCAGAAAAATATCCCAAAGCAGGTGCTTATGCTAGCCAAATACATGGAGATTTTACTGGAGAACTACCGCCAAACTTTAATCGGATTAAGCCATTTTTTGCTATTACTGAAAGGGGTGAAAAACCATTACTCTATCAACCTAAATCGAAGGTAATACCTCCTTCCGCAGGATTAGTAGTTCGGAGAAAGGCTTGGTTAGAAAGTGTTCCCAAGCACTGTATCTTGAGTGGTAGAAAACCAGGTTCAATGTTAACTGGGGAGGATACAGAAACTATTAGTTATATTCAACAAGCAGGCTGGGAAATTTGGTATAATCCAGCAATGGAATTAATTCACAAAATACCCAAACATAGATTGGAAAAAGATTATTTAATTAGTTTTTTCCGTGGTATTGGTTTGAGTCGTTATGTAACCCGAATGTTGGGTGTTAAGCCATGGTTAAAATTATTAGTTTTATTGTGTTATTCAGTAAATGACTTTCGGAAGATTCTCCATCATTTACTTAAATATAATCTCAAGTTACAAACAGATGTAGTAGCAGCTTGTGAATTAGAATTATATATTAATAGTTTAATCAGTCCTTTTTATTTGTGGAAAAATGGCTATTTGACAGATGTTGAAAACCAACTATAGCAGTCCGCGTATAGGTTGCGACAAATCAAAAAGTAAATAAAACTTTTAAAACTCTTACCTATTCTCTGTTCCCTTTTCCCTGTTCCCTAAAAAGCAGTAGGATTTTTGCCACCAACAGAATAGGATTGCTATATGAGAATGGTCATAATATTAAGGTTTAACTATGAATCTACTAAATAAATACTTAAACTCAATCTTGTGAATATTCTCAACTAGAAAAATAATTTTGAAATTTTGGTTTTGTTGGCTGAGATATTAAAGCAGATAATGTAGGTAATAAAAATGTTAGACTTTACTGTGGCTATACCAACATATAATGGGGCAAATAGATTGCCCTTGGTTTTAGAGAAGTTGCGATCGCAAGTCAACATAGAAAATATTTCCTGGGAAGTAATTATAGTTGATAATAATAGTAGTGACAATACTTCTAAAATAGTTCAAGATTATCAATCTCGCTTCTCTGAATTTGTCTCTATAAGATACCTATTTGAACCTCAACAAGGAGCAGCATTTGCTCGTTTGAAAGCTATTAAAGAAGCAAAAGGTACTTATATTGCTTTTCTAGATGATGATGTTTTGCCAGAGAAAAATTGGATATATGCTGCATATTCTTTTTGTCAAGCCCATCCTCAAGCTGGAGCTGTAGGTGGTCAAATTCATGGTGATTTTGAAGTTGAACCACCCCCAGAATATAAAAGAGTATACCCTTTTTTGTCTATTAGAGAACATGGCTCTAAACCCCGTCTTTTTGAACCAAATAAGTTAAATTTACCAACCACAGCTTCATTAGTAGTTAGCAAAAAAGTTTGGAATGAATCTTTTCCTGATCACTTGACTTTAAGTGGTAGAGTTGGTAGTTCAATGGTCGCTTCAGAAGATTATGAGTTATTGTTATATATCCACAAAAATGGTTGGGAAATTTGGTATAATCCCAACATGGAAAGTTATCATAAAATACCTGCTCATAGATTAGAGAGAGGTTATTTATTATCCTTAGGCCGTAGTTGTGGTTTACCAACTTATTTCCTACTGACAATTAATGCTAGGAGTTGGGAAAAGCCTATACTATTTTTCAGAACATTGTTAGGAAATTCGCTCCGAATAATTCTGCATTTGATTAAGTACCGTGGTCGAATCAGAACTGATTTAATTCCAGCCTTTGAGTTAGAATTTTTTTTTGGTAGTCTGCTCAGTCCTTTTTATGGTTTTTACAAGTTACGCAAGAATAAATAATGTGGGGTTTTTACTTAATTAAGTGTTATTTAATATCAGTTTCCTAAAAACCATTACGAAAACATATTTATTGTTTAATAAACTAAAAAAATATGTGCATAATATCTGTAATTATTCCAGCTTATAACGCTGAGAAAACTATTCGAGAGACAATAGAATCTGTTATAAAACAAACTTTTTCTGATTGGGAACTAATTGTAGTTAATGATGGCTCTCAAGATAGAACTGTAGAAGTAGTTTCTCAAATAAAAGACCCAAGAATTAAGCTTTTTTCTTATCCAAATGCTGGTGCCCCTACTAGTCGTAACCGTGGATTTGATAATTCTGTAGGACAGTTTATTGCTTTTCTTGACGCAGATGACCTTTGGAAGCCAGAGAAATTAGAGTCTCAATTAAATGCTTTGCAGTCCCATTCACAAGCAGCAGTTGCTTATAGTTGGACTGATTATATTGATGAGTCTGGCAGTTTTTTAAAGCAGGGTGGGCGTGTTATTTTTCATGGGGATGTTTATCCTAAGCTATTGGTGAGGAATTTTTTAGAAAATGGTTCAAACCCTCTGATTAAAAGGGAAGCTATCAATAAGGTAGGTGGTTTTGATGAGTCGCTGAAGGGAGGTCAAGATTGGGAACTGTTTTTAAGACTGGGGGCAAAATATCAGTTTGTGGCGGTAGAAAAACCTCAGATTTTGTATAGATTTTCTAGTAGTTCAATCTCTTCTAATACCCTTAGGCAAGAAGCAGAATGTTTGAAGGTAATAGAAAGTGCTTTTGAAGGCGCCCCGGCATCTCTTCAATATCTAAAAAAACATAGCTTGGCAAATATTTATAAATATCTGGCTTGCAAAACAATTGACTCTCAACCAACACCAAAAAAAGGCTTGGTAGTGATGAGACTTGTTTTGCTTTATGCTCTCAACGATCCTTATTTTAAATCCGATTTAAAGTTTATTTTGACAATCTTTGTTAAAAGTCTGGGATTTGTTTTTCTACCACCTATACTTTATCAAAAATTGTTAGGTTTTCGTAAGAATATATCGCCAAAAATTAATAGACATCTCCAATAATAAAAAATTAAATCAATTATCCCACTTTATATTTATTAATTCTTTTTTCTAGCTGAATGCTTATGATAGGCAGAAGAAGACTAAATTATATTAAGGTTTGTAAATTAACTCCAAGTTCCTATAAACAGTTGAGTTGGAAAAGTTATTTACATTTTATTAAATAGCAAAAAATTTTAACTACTTAGTTCTAAAATAATAATAGGTAAAGTAATTCTGTTCTAGAACCATGGATATTCTTAGTCAGATATATATTCTTGCTCGTAAATTGTATAGAAAAACAACCTCTAAAAATAGAGGTTTGAGGGAAATATTCTATGAGCAAGTAATGAAAAATTATAACGATAAAAATTATAACGAAAAAGCTAATGGTTATTTATATGAACTACTAGAATATGCAACTAATCATGTTCCCTACTACAAAAAAATCAGTTATAGTAACTGTGAAAATAACTCTAATTTTTATAAATTGCCAATTTTAACCAAGAAAATTATCAGAGAAAATTTTGACGATTTAAAGTCAGATGAATTAGCAAATAAAAGTTATTATTTAAACTGTTCCGGTGGCTCTACAGGGAAACAATTACAAGTAATTCAAGATAATGATTTTAATGAATGGCAGCTAGCTACAACATCGTTTTTTTATCGCCAGTTTTTAGATATTGAACCAGTAATTACCTCTCAAGTTTTGTTGTGGGGTTCTCAAACAGATATTCAAAAACAAACAAAGAAAAAAAAAATTACAACAAGACAAAAACTATTAAATATTATTCAGCCTCAGACAACTGTTTTAAATGCTTTCAAAATGACTAAGGATGATTTGCGTAGATATGTGGAAGTGATTAATTATAAAAGACCAATGCTGATTAAATCTTATGCAGGTTCTTTATATCAGTTAGCAAAGTTTGTGAAAAATAATAATTTGTCAATTCATAGTCCCAAAAAAATACATAGTACTGCTGAAACTTTGCGCCCTTTTATGCGAGAGTTAATAGAAGATGTCTTCAACTGCAAAGTTTACAATTTTTATGGTTCTAGAGAGGCAGGAGAATTTGCAGGTGAATGTCTAAAAGGAAAAATGCACATTTTTAACTTTAATAATTACTTAGAAGTAGTAGATAGAAATAATAAACCCGTACAACCAGGAGTAGAAGGAAGAGTTTTAATTACAACTTTACACAACTATTCTATGCCTTTAATTCGTTATGAAATTGGTGATACGGCAATTTTAGGTACACCTTGTAATTGTGGTTCTAAATTACCAACTTTAGAAAGGATTACAGGTAGAATTAAAGACCATTTTATTACTAGAGAAGGTACTTTAGTTGACGGAGGATATTTTACTCGTCAATTTTATTTTAGAAACTGGATAGATGAATTTCAGGTATTACAAACAGACTTTGAAAAAATAGATATTTATTATGTACCTCTTGCTCAACCTATAGAAATCGAAATGGCAGAAATTTGTGAGAAAATTAAACAGGCTATGGGTGAAAAATGTGAGATAAAATGGCATCGGGTGGAGGAAGTGCCCAGAACTCCTCATGGTAAACTACTTTATACTCGTAGTTTAGTGGAACTTTAATCAATGAAACTAGCAGGATTTTTTGGAGAAAATTGTCAACTTTATACTCGTAGTTTAGTGGAATTTTGAGGAATGAAACTAGCAGGAATTTTTGGAGAAAATTGTCAGGAACAGACAATAAAAGCAATGGCTGAAGCTCAAATAAGAGCGCAGTTAAATAACTCAGAAATCTTCAAATTTACAGGTGGTTTTCTGGCAAAAATCACTACGGCAACGGGTACTACTGGTAATATTTGCCTCTATCGTACTGGTTCTACTCAAAATATTTTAATTATTGCTGGAATACCTATTATTATTAATGGGAATTTAGAACAAAAATTAAATCAAATTGTAGAATTAGATTATCAAAATGTTGCTGAAGCTTTGACAGATTTAGATGGGGCTTTTGCTGCTTTGTATTGGGACCAAAGAGCAGCTAAATTAGTTATCGTCACGGATATTCTCGGGATGCAGCCTTTATATATGGCCCGTGTTTCTGGGAAGTTGTTAGTGGCCAGTGAAATGAAAGCGATCGCTGCCAGTAATCTGATAGATTTAGAGATGAATCCTGGGACTTGGGGTGCATTTGTGACTTTTGGTCATGCTCTAGGTAATGATACGACTCTTAAACAAGTTCAGCGTGTGCCTCCTGGTGCTATAATAATTTATGACCCTAGTAGCGATCGCCTGGAGGAAAAAAATTATTGGCATTGGCCTGAACCACAACCAGAAAAAACTTTGGCTAATGTAGATACGGGGCAGATAATTGAGCTACTCAAACAGAATATAAGAGCTTATCTACCCTATCATCAACCAGGCACAATATTATTGAGTGGGGGATTTGATTCTCGATTATTATTAGCTTTGCTTGATAATCTGGGTATTGATGCTCCCGGAGTTATTTTAACTCACGAGGATGAGTTTTTTGGAGCAGATGGTATTTATGGGGAATGGATAGCAAAGAAGGTAGGAATACCAGTAAAGAGAATTTCTTCAAACCCTGATTTTTTCTCATCTGCGACTTATTTGGATTACTTAGTGATGAATGAAGTGGTGACACCAAGCTTATTTTTGTTCATTTCTCAGGTGTTGCAACATTTGGAGCCTAGTATGGGAGCAGTTTGGGAGGGTTGTTTTCCCGGAGCAATACTTGTACCTGTAGGAAAACAACCAAAAGGCGGTTTTTCTAAATACTTAGCTAGTTTAGAAATTTCACCTAGTTCTCGGATATGGCAGACTGTAGAAAAAATTTTTGTCCCTTCTTTAGCAAAGCAGATCCGGGACGAATTTTTCGAGAAATTGGAAGTAGAAAAGTCTCAGTATAGTGATGATGGCTTTGGTGTGTCTCAATTTATTGTTCGGAACCGTACTCGTAAGCGCATTGCTCCAAATCCTCTACAAGTATACTCTAGTGTTGTCCCAACTTTTACCCCAGGGCTAACAAAAGATTTTTGGGCTATCGCTGGTGCTTTACCTTTTGAAGTTAAGACCGAGTTTAGATTATATAAGCAGATATTTCAGCAGCATTTCCCAAAAATGTTAACCGTACCATTTGTTTCTGGGGGAAAATTAGAATCTCCTCAAGATTTTTCCCTGGAGCATTTGATATTTAAAAAGGCTCATCAGCTACAGTTGGCTTTGAATAAAGTGAAAATTGGACGAGGGTTTTTGAAGCTCTTAGGAGTGCCACTCCACCAAAACTTCTTTTACCCTTCCCAGTTTGTAGGTAAAGTTATAGCTGAGATAGAGACCGAACATCCTGAGATTAACTCGGATGAGGTTAAACATATTCAGGATTTGACTAAAACTAATCCTACTAAAGTTTCTTATCAGCAGCAACTTTTATTTTACTGGCAAGTGTCGCGTTGGCTGCTCAACAAAAACGGGCATTATTTTCCCAGGACTTACGCAAAACATGAAAACATACACTACCTGTAAGGATTAGGAATGAGAAGAAAATCAAACTAAAGAAAATTACAGCACTTTTTAAGGATGGTAAGTAGACAGGACTTACGCAATACCGCTATATATGGTGTATAAATTCATCTTTCTCAAGAGATTGCCACTAGAATTAGTGCCGTTGCGTAAGTCCTGGTAGAGTTGAAGATTGTAACACAAGCATCCTGCTTGTTACAGGTTGGAAGCCTGTATTACCAAAATTACTAAACAAAATAACGAAAATTTTCCGGTCTTATTGAATTTGCGTTCCTTAACGGCCGTTAACCCCCACTAAATACGGTGGCTCTGGGTAAGTCATGTTTCCATTAAACAAAATTTTATCGAGGTAACGAATATTATGGCTAATTTTTTAGTTGTTGTCGATCCAGATTCAGAAAGGCGAGCCAAGTTTGTCCAAACTATAGAACCACTTATACCTCCGGTAGAAGGTCTAATTACTGATTCCTGTAGTACAGGAAACTTTCATGGGATTTGGGCGGCTAATGCTAAAGCCCCTATAAGTACTTTCAGCGATAGAGAAGGGGCAGGTATAATTTGGGGACAAGCTATTCCTCAAGATTCATCAACAATGATTGATGGTAAAGAGTTGAGAAACCAATGGGTCAGTCTGGAAAGCCAGCCTCCTATTTTCGATGGATTTTATGCAGCTATAGTTTATAAGTTCGGTCTTGGCATTAGAGTAGGAGCAGATTTAGAGGGAGTTTTCCCCGTGTATTACTATACTCATAGAGATGTTGCCCTTGTAGGGTCTAGTCCCGAACTTTTTAGATACCATCCCCTATTTGAAAAAAAATTTAATCCGGCTGGGTTAGTGGGTATTTTGCTGCTCAATAACATTTTTGATGGGCAGACTTTATGGCAAAATGTGAGACGGCTAAGTGCAGGTCATTTATTAAGTTGGCAAATAGACTCTGCTGTTCAAGAGATTAAACAGCATCAAATAGGAGATTGTAGTAAAGAGCATCCCTACAGTGAACTTTCATTCCCAGAACACCTTGAACTTTTAGACAATGTTACAGATAGGGCTCTTCGTAGTCAAAGCTTAAAGGGAGCTAAACATAATATTTTGCTTTCTGGAGGACTTGATTCACGAATTTTGGCCGGGTTTCTCCATCGGCAACAGGTTGATACGGTGGCCTTAACCTTGGGGGTTATGGGCGATCTAGAAATGCAATGCGCAAAAGCTGTTGCTCGAACTCTTGGCTTTGAACATCATCCTATTACTATTACCCTAGAGCAATATCCCGATGGATTTGAAAAAATTGTCAAGTGGGAACACCTGGTAAGTGGTTGTAACTGGGTAATGAATTGGGGTATTTATTCCCACTTAAATAAATATGGTTCTAGAGCAGTTTTGGGTAATTCTATTGAATTATTAATGGGGGCTAAAGCTTCGTATAAAATTGATGACCCCAATATTTCTTTTGAAAACTTTTTTCAACGGGGAATTAATAGTTGGGGTTTGCCACCAGCAACTCTGAAAAATTTATTACGACCAGAAATATTTGGTAATTTAGTAGATGAAATACTAGATTCAATTAGGGAAAAATACCAAAGTTATTCAGAAGAAAAGTTTAAACAGGCATTATTTTTTGACTTCTACAACCGACAAAGATTTCATGTTGGTTCTACCGGATGGCAAGTTTGTTTTGGCCCATGGCCAATTTTGCCAATTTTAGATAAAGAGCTAATTGAAACTACTGCTGCTTTTCCTTCTTCCACTATTATTAAACGACGGGCTCAAAATGAGCTTTTATGTACTCGTTTCCCTGAACTGGCTAGATTACCTCTAGACAAGGGTACATATTATGATACTGAGCCACTTTTAAAAAGTTCAATTCGTAAGCAGTTATCTTTACTATTTAAGATACAAAAGAAATGGAGAAGATTGCAGTATAAGTTGGGATATGAAAGACGCTATTTTCAAAGAATTTTTGATATTGAAAATACAGGTCATAGAGAAATTAGAAAACAAGTTGAACCTAATCGTTATCTGGTAAAAGAGTTATTTAATGAAGAAGTATTTAATCAAATACTTCCACCTCCAAATATACCTGTAGAACGAGTTAATTATTATTCTAGTGCTGAACTCTCCAGCTGTAAAGCACTATTGGGATTTTTACTATGGTCACAAGGTCGCCTGTAGGAAATAATTACTGTCTGTTTAAATCGATATTAATTTGAAAATTCTTTACAGCATTTTTCATGTCGGTCGACCACAGTAGGGAGGTTGCATGCAACGTCCCTACAAGGTTTTGGTTATGGCGATGTAGTTCATCAATTTGAAAAGCGCTGTAAGTAGAAAATTTGACTGACCTGATTAGTCTTCTGGAAATATTGGGCATATAGTTGTTTTAATTAAGATTGAAACAAAAATTGAGTATAATAAAATTAAGTCAACTAGAAACTATTTTGAACTATGCCTTACAGTTTAGACTTCAGACAAAAAGTAATAAATTTTGTAGAAAATGGCGGGACAATTACCAAGGCAGCTCATACATTTGGGATAGGAAGAGCTTCGATATATAGATGGTTATCTTGCCCAAAATTGTCAGCAACTAAGGTAAAAAGTCGTCAAAGAAAATTAGATTGGAAAGAATTAGAAAAAGATGTAAAACAAAATCCAGAGTCTAAGTTGTCAGA
>JAKQYE010000228.1:0-6681 GCA_023356605.1 Trichodesmium sp. MAG_R02
CAAAATGCTAACTCTTTGAGCTTAAGGGACCGAAAATCTGGCACTTTTTTCAAACAAAAAAAGGTTAAGGCCTTTATCTGTTAATACTTTGCAGTAGTTTTCATGTTGGTAGACCACAGTAGGGACGTTGCATGCAACGTCCCTACAAGGTTTTGGTTATGGTGATGTAGTTCATCAATTTGAAAACC
The DNA here is from genome assembly GCA_023356605.1 of Trichodesmium sp. MAG_R02. Classification (GTDB taxonomy): domain Bacteria; phylum Cyanobacteriota; class Cyanobacteriia; order Cyanobacteriales; family Microcoleaceae; genus Trichodesmium. The sequence continues at coordinate 189 of JAKQYE010000228.1, forward strand.
GCTATAAGATTTAGTCAGCTAGCCCGAAACATGGACATGCCCACCATGCTAAACGTCATTTTCATTGTACTTATTGTGAGAGATACTTTGTAGAAAATCCTAACCAAAAACCTATTAATAAGGCGTTGCATATGCCGTATAAAGTTTCTTTGGGATGGAGTATAAATAATAGCACCCATGCCACAAGTTTAAGTTATAAGTACCCACAGAGTATTCTACAAAAGTACAACCAAAAAGGAGCAGAAAGAGTAGTTAATAAAAAAAAGTATAAAAAAGAATGAAGAGGGAATAAAAAAGCTTTATTAAATTCCCTACAAATAAAAAAATTATCAGAGTCACTTGCTCAAAGACCGCCAGATAGAGAGGTGGGGACAGGCCCAAAAATGGCTAGGTGGATAGAAAAGGAAACGGGAATTGAAAAAGTATGGAATCAGAGAGGGTGGGATTACTTAAAAAAACTCAATTACTTTTGGCACAGGCCAAGAGAGAAACACAGAAAAGGTAGCCCAGAACAACAAGCTCAATTTAAGAAAAACTTACCATTAAAAGCCCAAAAAATTCGTCAACAGCAACTGGGAGTGAAAGTAGAAATCTGGTTCTTTGATGAACATAGAATTGGACTCAAACCAATTTTAAGAACGGTTTGGTCAAAGAAAGGAAAAAGACCAATAGCAAAAGTAGAACATCATGATGAATGGTTATATATATGGGTTTGTAGAACCCAAAACTGGGAAAACTTATTGGTATTTAATACCACGAATTAATACCAACAGGACTTACCCAAATTCACCTTGAAAACGCCATATTTAGGGGCGAATGGCATTCGCCCTCACCCTCGTGTAGTGCCCGCGCATAAGTCCCGACCAAGTGGTCAAATAATGTAAGCATTCAGCTTTCACCTTTTGGACATATTCAAGCAGCTACTAAAGTTAAGTGAGCTAATGACTTATTTCATTCATAACTTTTAATTATCCTTAAATACTAATTCTTTCTCGGCATCTGATCATGAGTTGATCACTGATAGCTGATAGCTGACGACTAAATGCTTACTAATAAACAATGGACTCAGTTACCAATTGATTTTGAAAATCATGAAGTTGTGAGACTATACATTGGGAGTTCACCTCCGGGAGGCGAACGCGATCAATCTAGATAATCAGCTCAATGTTTTTGGAAATCATTATTTATGCTACACTTATATTATCAAATTAAGTGGAAGGATGAGTCATATTTTCAGGAATCACAATTTCGTCAAATTCCTTTGGGGAAACATAACCTAATTCTAAACAAGCTTGCTTCAAAGTTAAATCTTTCTCATGGGCAAAATGAGCAACTTCGGCAGCCTTATCATACCCAATTTTAGGGCTTAAAGCCGTCACTAACATCAAAGAATGTTCTAAATAAAACTCAATTTTTTTTCTATTTGGTTTCAAATCAACTAATAGAAAATCAGTAAAATTATTACAACTATCAGCAATCAAATTAATTGACTGAATCAAATTAAATATCATCATCGGTTTATAGGTATTTAACTCGAAGCTTCCCTGAGCACCAGCAAAAGCGATCGCTGCATCATACCCCATAACCTGAGTTGCTACCATCGTCATTGCTTCACACTGAGTAGGATTAACTTTTCCTGGCATAATTGAAGATCCGGGTTCATTTGCAGGTAAAATCAATTCCCCAAACCCACATCTAGGTCCGCTTCCCAACCACCGAATATCATTGGCAATTTTAAGCAAGGAACAAGCTAAAGTCTTCAAAGCAGCACTTGCCATCACTATCCCATCATGAGCAGCTAAAGCAGCAAATTTATTGGGTGCAGACACAAAAGGTAACCCAGTTATTTCACTAATATGTTTTGCAGCTAGTTCATCAAAACCACTGATGGTATTTAATCCTGTTCCTACTGCAGTACCACCTATGGCTAATTCATATAAATCTTGCAATGTATAAGTGATCCGTTGTAAATTTGCATCTAGTTGCGCCACATACCCCGAAAATTCTTGCCCTAAAGTCAGTGGAACTGCATCTTGTAAGTGAGTGCGCCCTATTTTGACAATTTCGGAAAATTCTGCTGATTTATCTTGTAGTGCATCTCGCATCTTTTTGACTTTTGGGAGTAACTTTTTACGTAATGCTACTGCTGCAGCAATGTGCATGGCAGTGGGAAATGCGTCGTTGGATGACTGCGACATATTAACATGATCGTTAGGATGTATCGGGTTTTTGCTCCCCATTTTTCCACCAGCAATTTCGATCGCCCGGTTAGCTATGACTTCGTTAACATTCATATTGCATTGGGTGCCACTTCCTGTCATCCAGACTCGTAGTGGGAAATTTCCATCTAGTTTTCCGGCAATAATTTCTTCTGCTGCTTGAATGATTAATTTTGTTTTGTCTTCTGGGAGTTTACTGAGTTCTTGGTTGGTTTTGGCAACTGCTTTTTTGAGGATAGCAAATGCTTTGATGACTTCTGCTGGAATGTAGTCTTGCCCAATAGAGAAGTAGATAAGCGATCGCTGGGTTTGAGCACCCCAATAACGATCTGCTGGTACTTCAATATGTCCCATACTATCCGTTTCAATTCGCATTTGGGGGTACATTGATTTTGTCATGACTAATCCTTATAATAAAGTATATCTTTATATTTACCTACATCATTACCTTTTATCTCACCTACTTAGTTAAATTTTTATGTTTTTATTCTTTAGACATCTCCAGGAAAGGTTCTCTTGTCCCTTGTTCCAACTTTCCAAAATAAGTATTTTTGAAGAGTTTATTAGAATTATAGTATCTCCAAATGATTTATAATAAAAAAAGCTTATCATCTAACCCACATTTGAGACTTCATAATGTGGCATGAAAGGATATATAAATCATCATTAGAATTTTAGCCAACAAATTAACTGATAGAACATAAAAAAGTGAGCGACATAAGTATTGTTAGTGAACCTAGGAGTTCTGTTGAAAGCAAGGAATAGAAATTGAACGGAAGCAAGTAGTAAAACAAATTTTACGTGAAATTCACAGAAAGTTTGGAGAAATAGCTCCAGAAGTTCAAATTCAGATGGAGCAGTTATCTCTGGAAAAATTAGATATTTTAGGAGCAGAAATTTTTGATTTAGCAAGGATGATAGATTTGGAAAACTGGTTAGGAGGCGTGTCAGAATAACTTGAAGATTTTTTTTTATGCCAGGGATATTTTACAATTTATTGATTTGTAATACATAGCTTGACTTCTTGAGCTATGATTAACAAGGAAAGTAATTTATCTGCTGGTTGCTTTCCTCAATAACGCCAAAATATACTTTATAGCGTGGGTCTCCAGCAACTATTTTTGATGAAATTTATTAGCCCTAAAACCGACTTTGCTTTTAAAAAAATATTTGGTTCTATTCACAGCCAAAAGATTCTGATTAGTTTTCTCAATGCCATAGTTTATGACAATCAAAATATCATTCAATCCCTAGAAATAATTAACCCTTATAATCCTGGAGTTACTAATACTCTTAAGGATACTTATTTAGATGTTAAAGCCATTTTAGATAATGGTTCTACAGTGATCATTGAAATGCAAGTATTAAACGTAGAAGACTTTCAAAAACGAGTAATATATAACCTAGCTAAAGCTTATGGTAATCAATTAGATGTGGGGCAAGGTTATATGATGTTGACACCTTTTTTGGCTTTGACAATTGCCGACTTTGTTTTATTTGAAAATACGGAAAAAATGATTACTAAGTTTAGATTCAAAGAAGATACAGAATTGTTTGATTATCAAGATGAATTAACGTTAATGTTTGTTGAATTACCAAAATTTACTAAAGAATTATCAGCATTAGAAACTCTGAGCGATAAATGGACATATTTTATTAAATCAGCACCAAATTTAGAAGTAATACCTTCTTCATTAGGAGAAGTATCGGAAATAGAAGCGGCATTAAATATAGCGAATAAGGGGAATTTAAACAATGAAGAATTAGAGGAATTAGATAAACAGGAAATGTTAATTAGAGATAAGAAAGGACAAATTGGTTTGGCGCTCAAGGAAGGAATCGAAATTGGACGGGAGGAAGGAATAGGAATTGGACGGGAGGAAGGAATAGGAATTGGACGGGAGGAAGGAATAGGAATTGGACGGGAGGAAGGAATAGGAATTGGACGGGAACAAGTAGTAAAACAAATTTTACGTCAAATTCACAGAAAGTTTGGAGAAATAGCTCCAGAAGTTCAAATTCAGATAGAGCAGTTATCTCTGGAAAAATTAGATATTTTAGGAGCAGAAATTTTTGATTTACCAACGATGATCGATTTGGAAAACTGGTTAGGAAGCGTGTCAGAATAACTTGAACATTTTTTTTTGATGCCAGGGAGATTTCACAATTTATTGATTTGTAATACATAGCTTGACTCCTTGAGCTATGATTAACAAGGAAAGTCATTTATATGCTGGTTGCTTTCCTCAATAACGCCAAAATATACTTTATAGCGTGGGTCTCCAGCAACTATTTTTGATGAAATTTATTAGCCCTAAAACCGACTTTGCTTTTAAAAAAATATTTGGTTCTATTCACAGCCAAAAGATTCTGATTAGTTTTCTCAATGCCATAGTTTATGACAATCAAAATATCATTCAATCCCTAGAAATAATTAACCCTTATAATCCTGGAGTTACTAATACTCTTAAGGATACTTATTTAGATGTTAAAGCCATTTTAGATAATGGTTCTACAGTGATCATTGAAATGCAAGTATTAAACGTAGAAGACTTTCAAAAACGAGTAATATATAACCTAGCTAAAGCTTATGGTAATCAATTAGATGTGGGGCAAGGTTATATGATGTTGACACCTTTTTTGGCTTTGACAATTGCCGACTTTGTTTTATTTGAAAATACGGAAAAAATGATTACTAAGTTTAGATTCAAAGAAGATACAGAATTGTTTGATTATCAAGATGAATTAACGTTAATGTTTGTTGAATTACCAAAATTTACTAAAGAATTATCAGCATTAGAAACTCTGAGCGATAAATGGACATATTTTATTAAATCAGCACCAAATTTAGAAGTAATACCTTCTTCATTAGGAGAAGTATCGGAAATAGAAGCGGCATTAAATATAGCGAATAAGGGGAATTTAAACAATGAAGAATTAGAGGAATTAGATAAACAGGAAATGTTGATTAGAGACAAGAAAGGACAAATTAGTTTGGCGCTCAAGGAAGGAATAGAAAAAGGAATCGAAGAAGGAATCGAAATTGGACGGGAGCAAGTAGTGAAACAAATTTTACGTCAAATTCGTAGAAAGTTTGGAGAAATAGCTCCAGAAGTTCAAACTCAGATAGAGCAGTTATCTCTGGAAAAATTAGATATTTTAGGAGCAGAAATTTTTGATTTAGCAACGATGATAGATTTGGAAAACTGGTTGGCTAATTAACAAGTACAGCAGATTTCGGGCAAATGATGTACAAAGTAATATGTGTTAAAAACAATGATTTACTGTCTTAACCGGGTTTCTTTGCGTAAGTCCTGTTCATTTGCCTGAGAGTGTTTTTGTTTTTTTGGACGAATGACTAAAACTCATCACTGCTGATTTGTGAGGTTTCAAGATCTTGGACATGAGCATTATGAATCATCTGTCCTTTTTGAGAGGCAGCTCTTACCAAACTGACTACTTTATTATCAGCAGGATTCACTGGATGTCAACCCGCCGAGGGGCTACGGCTCGGTTGTTTCCCGGTTCTTTTTGGCCGGGGAGGATGTCAAAAATGAATAGACCACTATAAGGACGTTGCATGCAACGTTTCTACAAGGTTGTGGTCTATTTAATCGCAAATCCAGTATAAGGCCGAATATGTTCAGATTTAAAGCCGAGAACAATTTTATTATTAGGAATACCCGCTTCTAATAAGTCCGTAGCGATACCATGTTCTATGCCATCTCTTTGTATCCAGATTTTATTGTCTATAATTTGCAGATGAACTAAACAGCCATGTATTCTTTCTCTGTTCTCCCATCCCTCTAAAAGAATAAGATAATTATCAGAATCTCGATCTACAATTAGTAATCTGTTAACTTCACCTGTTGCATAGCGCAAGTTAGCATAATAACGAAGGGATTCAATAATAACTGTTCTCATATTTTCTAAACTATCCACTTTAAAATCACCTCCTGAATTTCATCAAGAACTAATAATTTAAGTCGCTTATTTTCCAATAAAACTTGACCAATAGGATCTTCAAAAACATCAACATAAGCTTCTTGATGAATAGCTAAATATAAAGTTATTTCTGGTTGGAATCTAGCTAATAAATCGTAGTAGAGAATATATTGACCTAGGGCTTTCTCTAAATCATCTATTGAAGACTTACCAACAAAGCTTTTAATTTCAATAGCAATTTTTTGACTGTCTTTTTCAGCAGCAATCAATTTTTCCGCAGTTACAAACCCCTAAATCAACATATAAATCTTTTTTTCCCCAGCGAATAA
>JAKQYE010000228.1:6781-9831 GCA_023356605.1 Trichodesmium sp. MAG_R02
TAGACATTTGAATGCATGGCTGTCTTGAGTGCGTCTTACACTCTGAGGGAGCCTCAGAATTACGCACTCGCTTTGAACTTTTGACTTAAATTCCTGCCTTCACTTAGGCACAGACCAAGACCTTACTTTACCTAAAGTTACAGGCATTAAGTCTGACACATCAATAGTAAAACGATAAACTTTCTTAGCTCTCCTGGTATTATCTGGGTTAAAAAATTTCAACTTCACATCCCAACAGTTACTATTGTAACGACAGAAAGGACTCTTCTCTACCTCTATACTGTGCAACTCCATGCCAATAGCTACTGCTTCAGAAATAGTCGCCGTTGCTTGGAAAGCATTTGTCGCTGCAAAGTTGAGGGCGCGATCGCGATCTGCCTGACCCAAGTTGCGCAGATCATAATAAACCCGTTGCAAAAAACTTCTCAGAGATTTCCGTATTGCCTCCTCCTCTGCCTCTGTTCGTTCTGCCCTAACTGACTCCAAAGCATTATCTATTAGGCTATTCACCGTCCAACCATACATTCCCCGGGGACTGTTTATTTTCACCACCGGCAGGGTTTGCCCAGAAAACAACTTTACTGTTTGGTCAGTTAACCTCCCCGTAATACTCACCCTGTCGATGTAGTCTTCATGGTCTTCTGCCTCCACCTCTCCTGCCAACATATTTTGCAGAGTTTCATAAATATCGTCCGCAAATGCACCTACAGGTCTGAGGGCATAAATAGGAGTTAATTCTATATTGAAAGTCCAGATTAAAGATTTCCCTTCATATAAATTAGCATCCAGATAATCAGCCATCTGACGACCATCATAGGGATTAGCTGGAACTTGTACCCCGTCTAATATCACTGCTGGCATTAACTGTTTAAATGAGTCTCGTCGTGCCTCGGTGCCAAAATCATAACCCAAGGTACCCAAAGCATAAATCATATTGGAGCGAGCACTCGGGGTAACACCATGAGTACTTTGAGCAATTTTGGTGGGTTTGATTTTGTTTTGCTCTACTCCCGATGCAGCAGTGATATTTGTTGCCACATTTGTCAGACTCTCTCTATTTTCTCCCACTGGCAGAGAAAAAGATATGGGAGCATTTTCCTGGGCAGGAACTACTGAAGTTTCATCTACAATAACTTCCCCCACATCAACCCCATTATCTTCCAATATTACATTTTCTTCTGAGGTCGCTTCAGCCGCAGAAACTCCCACGGCTTCTAACTGCTTTCCTGTCAAAAGTTGATAAGCTCCGGCAACATTCAGTTTACCCAACATACAACGTTCGACTTCTTCGGTATCTTCTAAAGTGCAGGGAATAGCACTGTTTGTTAAAGCTGCCCTCACTGCTTCTGCATCTGGAGATGCTCCTTGCTGCAACTGCAAACTCATCAGCAATGCCGAAATAGCTGTCACCATTGGCGCTGCACAACTGGTACCTCTTTTGCGGACAGTTTCTTCTGTTCCTGGTTGAGCGCCGAGAATATTTTCCCCCGGAGCAATAATACCTTGTTGTTGATATTGTCCGCCCCAGTTACTAAATTTGAATACCTGACCATTATCCTTCATTGCTCCTACAGACATGACTCCAGGCAAAATAGCAGGGAGACACCAACATTCACCTTTATTATTGCCTGTGGGAGCGACAATTAAAACATTATTTTCCTGAGCTTGACGTACTGCCTTTTCCAGAATTTCGTGACCAATACCAGTTTGGTTAGGGCGACAGGTAGCACAGTGAATAATATTTGCTCCTAAGTCTACTGCTAGGTTAATGCCACGAGCTAAGTTTATGGGGTCGATATAGTCATTACCATAACCAAGAGGAATATTAATGCCCCGACATTTGTAGGCAATACCTTCCACGGGAGTTCCTGGTTGTCCGAAAATGTTACTAAAGACATGAGTAGCGTGGAAAGCTGCTCCGAGAATTTCTAAAGTTATTTCGTCTGGGATAGCTTCTTTCAGTTTTGCCTGTCTAACTTCACTTTTTTCATCAGAGTTCTGAATTTCTCGGTAGGCGTCTATAGCTTTGGGGTCAAGTTCTATGGCTTCTTGCCAATAAGAATTGATTTTCGTAACATTGGCCCCCTGAAAGCAACCACGTTCTATATCAGCAGTTCCATCGAGGAGGGCAACTGTGATGCGAGGGTCTCCTTTAGTGTGAGTCCATAATTTGGTAAGTCCGGGAATATCTGCAAAGTCTGGCACAATTCATTCAATATAAATTACATTTCCAGACTAAGTTTACACCTAAAGTTGGCAAATAGGCAACCAATTAAGAATTGTCAAGTTTGTTCTATTATGATTAATAAGGTATAATAGACTGAATAAATTGAATATATAGTCTAGTCAAAAATATGAGATTACCTAAACAAGCAGCTCCGGTAAAAAGACCTGATATTATTTCTCCTCATCTGGCAGTAGATGTGGAGCACGGCCGGGGTGAAGACCTAGTAGCAATTCGTATGGATTTGATGCACGGAGCTAACTATAACGATCCGGCACCCTATAATTATCCCACATATAATCAGATCATGTCTTCTGGTTGGGGTGGTAACTATTTTTGTTTGTAGTGAGGCTTTAGCTTTGGCAATATAATTATCCCACATATAACTCAGATTATATCTTATGGTTAGGATGGCCAATTCAAAAGAGTCTTATACTACCCTGAATGGGATCAGAACCACAAAAAACTAATTTGATGGTGCTAAATCTTACAAAAAGTTAGAGTCTAAACTATCACGACTGCAATATCAATCACAGGCATAAAACTAAGTTTTCCAATAACTGGAGGGCAGCACAGCTAAAAATAGCGATCGTAAATAATAGAATAGCTAACATCAGGAAAGATACACTGCATAAACTAACTACTTATTTGGCTAAAAACCACAGTCAAATAGTAATAGAAGACCATTATGTATCAGGAATGATGGCAAATCACAAGCTAGCTAAGGCTGTTGCTGATATGGGTTTTTATGAGTTTAGAAGACAGTTAGAGTATAAGTGTGAGTTATACGGTTCTAAGTTAACCATTGTGGATAGATGGTTTCCTA
>JAKQYE010000229.1 GCA_023356605.1 Trichodesmium sp. MAG_R02
CAGGATGATAAATAATATGAGAAAAGAAGATAATTCCAGATTTGATTTCTAATACAATTACCGACTGGTTAGTGTAAATATTACGCTAACCAATTTTTCTTTTTGTCCAAAGTCCAATAGGGTTTAAAACACTGATTAAACCATCCTCTAAAAGTATTAAAACTCACTATCGGAAATTAGCTGAAATATCTGATAAATATAAATCAGCGCCAGTAGAGGAATTAATAGCCAAGCTGAACCCGGTAATCAGAGGATGGGCCAACTATTACTCATCCGTAGTCAGCAAAGAGACGTTATATACACTAGATGATCTACTTTGGAGAAGACTTTGGAGATGGGGCAAAAGAAGGCATCCAAACAAGTCTAGTGCCTGGGTAAAAACAAAGTACTTTTCACCTTATGAAACCAGAAATTGGATTCTAAATAAAGGCAAATATGTACTAAACCTCCATTCGGATTACCCATTATACGGTACAATAAGATTAGAGGTAATAAATCACCCGCTTGATGGAGACTGGATTTATTGGAATAGTAAAGTCGGTAAATACCCCGGCGTAAGAACTAGAATAGCCAAACTATTAAAAAGTCAGAAGAATAAATGCGCATCTTGCGGATTGAATTTCAGGCCAACGGACATAATAGAAGTTGACCACATCGTCCCTAGGTCTGTAGGTGGTAAGGATACATATGAAAATATACAACTCCTACACCGCCATTGCCACGACGTTAAAACTGCGGAGGATTTGAAAGCAGTAAACTTTCTCAAGACTCCAGTTGGTTTAAAGTGGAATTTTAAGGATGTACCTATGAAAAAGGACGTTTAGGAGAGGAGCCGATTTGGAGGTGAAAGTCTCACGTCCGGTTCTGAAGACGAGCAGGTTCTATAAAGGAATTATTCTGGTTTCGGAGCTGGCTTAGTTTAACAACTTTTACGACTTGGTACAGTCCATGGGAATATCACTATCCTTCACCATGGTAAATGGGAAGATGAATAAAAATCCTAATAATACAGTTCCATCTCAAGGAAATAGCAAAAACAATACAACACAACAAGTCGAAATGTCTGAAAACATTGCTCAAAACATACAGCCCGATAAATCTTTTTTGCAAAATTTAATTGTAGGAAGTAGTCTCACTTCTTTAGCCTTATTATTAGGTGTATTCTTAACAAATAAGTCTATATTCATTAGTCAACTGGTAGTAGATGAAGAATATACCTCATCAGAAGTAACTTTACCAGCATCACCTACAGAATCTGCTAATGAAGGTCAATCTACGCCAAAAACTTCTATTGATAAAGGGGATAGTCAAAAGCCAGAAGAAAATCAGCTCTTACCTAATCAATTAATATTATCTGAAGCTGTAACCGTACTTAATTCAGTTTCAGCCTCTAGTTTTAGTCAGGCAATCATCAAAGCTTCCGAAATCCCTCGAAGGGATCCACTCTACCCTGAGGCAGAAAATCAAATAGAAAGCTGGAGTTTAACTATTCTTTATATAGCCAGTGGACGAGCATTAAAAGGAGATTATGATGGTGCAATTGCTGCGGCTAAATTGGTACCTCGAAATGTTAGGCCAATCTATCAAAAAGCACAATTGGCTATCGCAGAATGGGAACTACAAGCAGCTAAACAAAAAAAAGCTAATGAAGGGTTTAATGAGGCATTACTGAAATCTGCAAAGAAACAGATTAAACCTGGACAAGCTTCTTCTTATACAAAAGCAATTAACGAAGCTCGTAAAATTAGCTCTGGTGAGCCTCAATATGAAGAAGCTCAAAAGTTGATTGCTCAGTGGAGTAATATAATTTTTAATATTGCGAAAGTACGAGCTAACAATAAAAACTTGAGTGAAGCTATTTTGGCTGGTGAGTTAGTTCCTCATGGAACACCGCCTTATGAGTCTGCTCAAAAAGCAGTGACAGATTGGAAAAGCCAAAAAGAAAGAAAAGAAAATGAACAAATAAAAGAATAGTTTATGATTTGATTACCCATATACCATTACGAGACAATATATGAGCAAGTTCAGGTAGAATGAGGGATACAATAAAAGAGTAGATGACCATCGGGATAGCGTTTATCTTTGCTTCAATAAATGCCAGAACTTATATTCGTAATGCCATAGCAATCCTATCATAAAAGTGAAATAGATGAAAGTTACATTCTGACCTGACGTTGTGTTTTAACTATGTGGGATTAACTATCACTATATTAGGGCTTTCTGCTGCTTCTTGCCTCCAAGGTCTTTACCTTTTTTGGCCTTATAATAACTCCACAGTACTTCGCCAATCCGAACAACTCTCCAGAGACTGCTATCCGAGCAGCCTAGAATATTTGAACAAAAAACTTTTTGTTATATGTGTTGAGTTAAATTGTGGAATGTTCCTAGTGAGTACTTCTCTCCCCTGAGCTACTAATCTTCCTGCAGTTTTACCCAAGGTTGGTACTCTTCGTCGGTTAACCTGTATGTTCCTATAGCTCCGGGTAGGTTAGTAACTAACTTGGTTATACCACAGGATTGATTGTTTTTCATCCCGACGCTCCTTTGAGAAAGAGAGGGGTTCTTCAACAAAGTTTAAGGTAAAATCACCTGATGTTCGCCGCAAATCCTCTCGTGCTTGAAAATGATCTAATCGATTAAGTATTTGGCCATTCTCGAACAGAATCAAAGTAGGCAAAGTTCGGAGCTGATAGGTGCTAGCAAGCTTTAAACTTTTGTCAGCATTCACCCCTACTAGCTTTAAGTGGCCATTCCACTCAGATTGAAATTTAACTAGTTGGGGGACAATCATTTTACACAAGCTACACCAAGGTGCCCAAAAATGAACCAAAACCGGTTGAGAGGATTCTAAAACCTCTTTTTTAAAAGTCTCTTCGTTAACTGACAAAACCATTATCCTTGAATTTATATTAATTACATTTTTTATATCCTGGGATCATGCTACCAGTCTATGTTCCCAGTTGCACGGATTAGTATAGGATGAGCTTGCCAAAATAAAAGAACAAAAACTCCTACTCCAAGGTAAGCCCATCGGAGAAACTCCTGTAAATGTAAAGTTTGTCGTCCTTGGATAATGGCAAGAAAAGGAATAACCGATGTTCGAGACTTTAATTTCTCATAAGATTCACCAAGACGCTTCTGGAGTCGGCGATCACCATGCCAAACACCAAACAAATGATGAAGTATTAGGCCAACTGATGTAATAAAAGTAAAGCTTGTCCCTAGCCAAAGGGTATGGGCAATACACCATATTATTTGACCTACCATTTGAGGATGGCGGGTAATGCGAATAATCCCTGTTTCATGAAGATGTACTTGTGGTTTTTGAATTGCCGCAATTTCTAGCAGATTGAATGTAGAGGGATAGAGGAAAAGGAATGAAATTGCTGATAATATCCAAACTATAGGTTTGACAATTGGGTTGCCTTGCAGTTGCCATAACTGTAAGCCATCGTAACGGTGATTAAAAAAGTAAACAATCAGGATTACTGCCAGTGGTAGACTGACTAGGGCAAATAAGATACGGTAGAGTCTATGACCTATTTTGGTTTCTGCCCAAGAACGGAGGGCAGCTAGACCACTATGAGCGATCGCAAAACTCAGTAGTAAACCCAAGATAATCAAATGGCTAGGGGTTAAGGAATTATTATACATGGCCACTAGAGGAAATTGATAATAAAAGTTAACTTTTGGAGTAATCCGACCACAGTATGCTGAAGGGACACTAACTCTTTATCCCTTGGACGTAAAAGTCAAAAGTAATTTATGACTAGCTTTTTGGTGCAGAAATACTTCCTTACTTTATGGTATGCAAACGGTAACGGGATTTACTAATATCAGCGCCTTAAATGCTTAGTGCCATAGACAAGGCCAAGGGATCAGAAGAGAGGTTAAACAGGGATATGAAAAGATATTTCCTTCTTTTCCTAAGCTTTTGTGCATTTAAACGACAAATTGATTGTATGCCACTATGCAGAAAAGAACCTTCCAAATTATAAGTTATAAACTTTAAATTGTAGCTTACTAATACCCATTTTAAATGAGTGTTAACTTAAATTGTAAAATAGTCAACTCGTAGCTAAAAGTAAAAGGTAGATTATTGATATAGTAGCTGCCAAGATGGTTAGGACATTCTCGCACCTTTCAAATTTAGTCCGTGCTAAAAATGTACTGGGCAGTGGCCATTTTTCCCTGTTTCTGACTTCTAACTTCAGCTACATTCCCTAATTTAGACTTTTCTAGAATTTCCACCTACTGCTATGAATAAAAAGCTATTTAAGACACCAAAAAAGTGTAAATTCAAATTTGTCTATATTTCCCCACTCTCTTCCTCCTTTTCAACTACCTATGGAGTCAAATCGAAGGCCATTAGGTCAAAATTTGTCCATTAGGGAAACCTTTAGATATTAACTCCCTAAATTTCTTTTTCCTTAAACAATATGTCTGAGCTTCCTTTCACCCTAGATCAATTACGCATTCTTAAAGCGATCGCTGCTCAAGGTAGTTTTAAACGAGCTGCTGATAGTCTATTTGTTTCTCAACCAGCAGTTAGTTTACAGGTGCAAAACTTAGAACGACAGTTGAATGTGCCCTTATTTGACCGGGGTGGTCGTCGGGCACAATTAACTGAAGCTGGTCATCTACTACTTACTTACGGTGAGAAAATATTATCTCTTTGTCAAGAAACTTGCCGGGCGATCGAGGATCTGCAAAATCTCCAGGGAGGTACTTTAATAGTTGGTGCTTCTCAAACCACTGGCACTTATTTACTACCACGAATGATTGGGATGTTTAGACAAAAATATCCTGATGTAGCCGTACAGCTACACGTTCATTCTACTCGTCGTACTGCTTGGAGTGTGGTTAATGGGCAAATAGATTTAGCTATTGTTGGGGGTGAAGTTCCTCCGGAATTACAAGAGTCCTTGGAAGTCATACCTTATGCCGAGGATGAACTGGCCTTAATTTTACCTGTGTCTCATTATCTGGCAGAAAAGGAGACTATTCAAAAAGATGACTTGTATCATTTAAACTTCATCACTCTAGACTCTCAATCTACTATTCGTAAAGTAATTGATCAAGTATTATCTCAGAGTAATATTGATACTCGCCGTCTGAAAGTGGAAATGGAACTAAGTTCAATTGAGGCAATTAAAAATGCTGTTCAGTCTGGTTTGGGAGTAGCTTTTGTTTCTGTTTCTGCTATTGAAAGGGAATTACAAATTGGGGTTATGACTACAGTAAAAATCGAACAGATAGTCATCAATAGGATATTATCAGTCATTTATAATCCTAATCGCTACCGTTCTAAAGCCGCAGAAGCTTTTAGTCAGGAAGTTTTGCCTTTGTTTTCAAGTTTTAATTTTAATCCTGATCGTATTAAGCCTTTATCTAAAGAAATACCACCGATAGAGATAGTAACAAACAATATTAGTCAAACTTGAATAACTTTTGAATACCCAAAAAAATTACTGTTTTATCCCACATTCCGCACTTCTTAACATTAAATTGATAAGTTTTATTTATCTATCGCCTCGAGTCCTGTCCCTGGAAGTCTTATAGCTATGGGCATCAATTTTCACTATCATAAATAATTGTAACTAATTTTCTTATTAAAAAATTAGTTATTGATAAAATCTATTGATATTAAGTTCCAGAATGAAGTTTTTTCGTATAAGTCTATTTTAAAATGTAAATATAGATAAAGATATATGAAGATCTGTGGAATGTCGGTTTTATGTACTTAATTACTACTTTTGTACCCTGGGCTATTTTTTTACCTTGATTACTTTGTTAAACAAAAGATGATTAGAAGGGTAAAAGTAGAGACGTTAAGATGGTATACAAAACTACAGTCAGTAGATATGAGTCAGTCTAGCTCCGATTCTTTGTGTCAGCTCAAAAAGTAGTATAACCCACATTCCGCACTTCTAAATGTAGTATGCAGATAGAATGATAGAGGAAAAGCAATTAATTAAGTATTAATACTGGTAACAAAGAAAAATTGGTGTGACTAGGACATTCAAAAGAAAAAGTAGCTTGGGTTAAGGCTGAAAAAAACTTTTCCTATCCAAAATGTGGCAAACTAGCTTTAAGTCGGCCCAAAAATTCATGGTTAACTTTGTTGTAAGGATAATAGAGTTCAAAAAACAGCTGCAATTTGACGGTTTAATGGTGGCATATAGTGCTTTTTACACCCAAGAAAATATCCAAATAGTTGATAAGTTAAAGTGGTTAAGTGGATTACCATTAACTGTAAAAGCAGCTACTCTATTAGCTAAGTCTGTGGAAAATAAAGACTTAATTACCAGTCAAATCCCGGGATCTAATTATATAGAAATTAAACCAAACTATGCTGCAGTAGAGCAAAGATGGTTGTTAGTTGAAAGTAACAAAAGGAAGGAGTCAGATTTAAAAAAATTATCAAAAAAAATTCAAAAAGATAAGGAAGCTTGTAAAAAAAAGTTGCGATAATTAAGCTCTGTAGAATTCCCCTGTACTACTGATGCTAAAAAGCGGCCTCTCGTCTGTTAAAGAAGTCTAAGTATAGTCATTTAAAATAAGGATGGAAAACTTTTTCTGCTGAAACGCGAGTTATAGCAAAAAATACTTGTCTCAATCTAAATTAAAATGAATATATAAGCAACTTACCGACTTAAAAATCACCAAGGTTAACTACAGCAAAACTGCCAGTAGCCATAATTATATTGTCAATAACAAGGAAGAATAATGAGTATTCCGAAGTTAGGGAAACCGACAAAAAGTATCAGTAAACAAGATAGAAAATCAGAAATAGAGTAGAAGGAAACTAGAGAGAATAAAAAAAGAATATATGAACTTAATTTTAAGAAAAACTCAATTACAAGAAACATTATAAACGAAGATAATAATGACTATCATACCCACATTCCGCACTTCTTAACATTAAATTGATAAGTTTTATTTATCTATCGCCCCAAATGCTACCCCTGAAAACCTTATTGCTATAAACCTCAATTTTCACGACTATAAAGAATCGTAAATAATTTTCTCATAAAAAATTAGTTAAAGTTTCCAGGTATTCGGCAGAATAATATTTTTGACTTCCTTTGCTAGTTTTTCGATGATACCTGAGTTTTGTGATGACTACATAGAGAAAATTCCATAATAATTAAAAGTCTTGAGGAACAATAGTTATACTATAGAATTACGAGGCAAGATATGAGCAGGTTAAGGTAGAATGAGAGAGACAATAACAGAGTAGATAACAAGTGAAATTGTGTTGATGCTTCCTTCAAAAACTGCCAAAACGTATCTTCGTAATGCTATACCATTGCCACACTTTCTTGATGCGCAACCGAATTTTCTGTAATTGAATATCCTCAAAAATTTATATTGGTTTAGGGCAAGTAATATGAACTTCCCACAATGCTTTTAACACTGCTAAAATTTCACGGATAGAATAATATATCATAGAATCATTTCTAAACTTTCCCCAATCTTGCATACCTAAACCTACAACATCTACTCCCAAATGACGGCAAATATAAACTGCACGAGGTAAATGATAGTTTTGAGTTACTAAAACTGCTTGAGTAATACCAAATATCTCTTTAGCCCGATAACAACTTTCATAAGTACTAAAACCAGCATGATCTAGAGTAATATCCTCAACAGATACACCACGATTAATCGCATATTCCTGCATTGCTTTTACCTCATTATAATTAGGAGTGCTATTATCACCAGTCATCAAAATTTTTTGAATATTACCAATGTTGTATAAATTAATAGCCCCTTGCACTCGGTCAGCTAACATGGGCGTGGGAGTACCATCTTGCCAAATTCCTGCTCCAAAGACTATTGCAATAGCTTGAGCTGGAAATTCTTCTGGATTTTTGTAGCAATATTTGCTTGTTGATACTCTTATGTAAAAGTTTAAAGCTAGAGGGATTAATAGTATTATTAATACTAAAAGCCACATAATTAAGCGCTGATTAAGTAAAAAAAATTTAGCGGGCATAGATAATAATTAATTAAAAAAGAAATACTCTCTACAGATTTTCCATTAAGGAGCTATGTAAAAACAAGTTGTATAAATTTTATTTCAGATGAATGCTTCCATAAAAAAGGAGATGGGGAGAGTAGAGATTAAGTGCTACAACTTTTGTATTTTAAATTATATAGCAATCCTAGGAGTGATCGGGGGCAAAAATCATACTGCTTTTTAAGGAATAGGGAAAAGGGAACAGAGAGTAGGGAAGAGTTTTAACAGTTTTATTGACTTTTTGATTTGTCGCAACCTATGCGCAGACTCCTATATCATGTCCGATTAAATAGTTATAATTTAAGCATGTAGTAGGGCAAGAGCCCTAAAGTAGATATGATATTTCAATTGCTAAAACTATACTCAAGCCATAGACTTTTTGATAACTAATTATGAAGACATGATATTAATACAAAAGTAGGGTCTTCTGGCTAATAGCTAATAACTAACATTTGAATGTTTACAACCTATTTATTGGCTAAACCAACAGCTTCAGAAATAGAATTTAATCCATATTCATCTAGCTTTTTTAGTAATCCTTGGAGAATTTGTTTGACCACTCCCGGCCCTTGATAAACCAATCCTGTATAAACTTGAATTAAACAGGCACCAGCAGTAATTTTATCCCACGCATCTTCTGCGGTAAATATACCGCCTACACCAATAATTGGTAATTTTCCTTTTGTTTCTTGCCAGATGAATTTAATTATTTCTGTTGCTCTTTGGGTTAATGGTGCGCCACTAATTCCACCTGCTTCTTCAGTAACAAGTCTACCTGTTGCTGGAATAATTTGAGTTTTTAGCCCCTCACGATTAATAGTTGTGTTAGTAGCAACTATACCAGATATTTGATATTCTCTAATTAAGTCTAGTATTGAGGCGATAGCTTCATTTTCCAAATCAGGTGCAATCTTAACTAAAATAGGCTTTTCTCCTTGATTTTCTTCTGCCAAAACTGCCAAAATTTTGCCTAAACTATCGGTATTTTGTAGAGAACGTAACCCTGGAGTATTTGGAGAAGATACATTCACAACAAAATAATCTCCCCAACTTTTTAATAATCTAAAACTATCTAAATAATCTGTTGCTGCTGCCTCTAAAGAGGTTATTTTAGATTTACCAATATTTATACCATAATGAAATAAAGAAGGATGAATCAAAGAATTCGTTTTGCTTTGACTTTGGAACTTCTTTGCTAAAGCAGCAGCTCCTCGATTATTAAATCCCATTCTATTTAAGACAGCCCTATCTGTTGGCAAGCGAAACAATCTTGGTTGGGGATTTCCTGGTTGTCCATGGAAAGTAACTGTACCAAGTTCAGCAAACCCAAAACCTAATCGAGGCCAGATATTAATGGCCAGACCATCCTTATCATATCCTGGGGCCAAACCTACTGGATTTTTAAAATTTAATTCCCATAAATTTTGCTCCAGGCGAGGATCTTTAAAACAGAATAATTTCTCCATCGTTGTCCGAATACTATTTATCAGTTGAGAGTCGGAGTAAGTATCCATAAAACTGAACACGTTTAGGACTTGATGATGTATCCATTCTGGATCGGCTTTGAATCCTGAAAATATAATCGGAAATAGGACAGAACGATAAATATTTAACACTTTATTTTTAATAGTAGTTACGGCTGACAAAAAAAGTATTTCAGTGAAGGCAGGAAATAGAGAATAGGCAAGAGTTGCAGTATATTAATGAATTTTTCTGTACTTTTGATAGTTATTATAATCAGGAATTATGCAAAGGCACTATACATAGTGTATGATAATTATGACTATCTTC
>JAKQYE010000023.1:0-1960 GCA_023356605.1 Trichodesmium sp. MAG_R02
CCTGTGGCTTCTAAAGCTGTCAATAAACCATTATCCCCGTCTATTTTTTCCTCTTTAACCCCAGCCAGAACTAAACTTGACCGTAGTAGGGAATCTTTATCTATCGTTGGATCTTTAGGATGTGTAGTTGTTTCAAATAAACCATGAGTAGCAATGTGCAATATGAAAGGACTTTTAACTTGTTTTACGGCTGCCTCAGTCGCTTCCGCTCGTAGTAAGGGTTCAACTCCAAGCAACTTACCAATGGCTTTGACTTCCTCACCGGTTCCTTTTAATCCTTGAAATGGTAATTCTGAGGTATCGTAGAAGCCACGCTGAGGCTTAATAGCTACTTTTCCTGTTTCATCATATTTGGGGTCCCCCAATAATACCGCTGGTGATGTGTCTCTAGAGGTAGAAGTAAATGTGAGTAAGTCCCGTCCTGAGCTTAGGTAGGTGAAGCTATAGTTTTCTACTAGAAAGTGGTTATTCTCATCCACTAATGCTTCAAAGGGAATTAAATTAAGATTGCCATCAGGAGAAATCAGAATTTGTTTCTGTGACCCCAGTAGTTGACGTAAAGGCTGCGTCAGCTTTTTGTCAACCTCTCTGGCTGCATTTTTAAGCTGTTTTAGGGGAGTTTTTTTGTCTCGTAGAGTAAATCGAAAGTATGTTATAGCTGATTCAATTTCTTCAACTTTTCCCAGGTCGATGCCTTGGGGTTCTCCCTCTGCACCCAGAACGTAAACTCCATAGCGTGGCTCACCCCATGTATTTGTCTTGGCGTCATAAGGAGAATACTGTACAAATTCTACTAAGGCAGCGTTTACAGGTATCAACTGCTGAATAGCTTCTAAGGTTACAGGTTGGGTTGCTGCCCGAAACTCGCTACTGCGACGACCAATTTTGTCCTCTAGTAATTTTGCCTGTTGTTCTAATTTGGCAAAATTCTCCTTATAGGTTTCTAGAGGAAGATTTTTGGGTGGGTTATAGAGTAGAGTGGAAAGTTCACTATAAATATTATTCAGTTCATCTAGCCATTGTAGTCCTTGAGGGTCAAGTTGTTGTCGGAGTATTTGTCTGCTGGTGGTGAAGAATTCGAGGAGGCGACCTTTGCGGCGTAGGATGGTTGTGAATGCTAGAGTGGTAGCAGCTGGATTATTTGGTGCTGTTTGCAGATGGAGAGAGATAGCTAGATCCTTTGCTCCTGAGATGGTTTTGAGATATTTGTCTTTTTGAGGTTCAGCGCCAGCAGCTAAGTTGTAAGTTAGGTTTTTTTCTTGAATTTCTAAGCCGCGTTTAAGGTATTGCACTGCTGAGGCAATGTTACCTTGAGTTTTGTACAGTAAAGCCAAATTGTTGAGGGAGGAGGCAACATCAGGATGTTCAGCACCAAGGAGCTTCTTTTTCATATCTAAAGCTTGTATTAACAAAGGTTCCGCTTCTGTATACCTTCCTTGAGAAAAGTAAAGTAAAGCCAAATTGTTGAGGGAGGAGGCAACATCAGGATGTTCAGCACCAAGGAGCTTCTTATACATTTCCAATGCTTGTATAAACAAAGGTTCAGCTTCTGTATACCTTCCTTGAGATTCGTAAAGTGCTGCCAAATTGTTGAGGGAGGAGGCAACATCAGGATGTTCAGCACCAAGGAGCTTCTTTCTCATATCTAAAGCTTGTATAAACAAAGGTTCAGCTTCTGTATACCTTCCTTGAGAAAAGTAAAGTAAAGCCAAATTGTTGAGGGAGGAGGCAACAGAAGGATGTTCAGCACCAAGGAGCTTCTTATACATTTCCAATGCTTGTATAAACAAAGGTTCAGCTTCTGTATACCTTCCTTGAGAAAAGTAAAGTGCTGCCAAATTGTTGAGGGAGGAGGCAACATCAGGATGTTCAGAACCAAGGAGCTTCTTACCCATTTCCAATGCTTGTATAAACAAAGGTTCAGCTTCTGTATACCTTCCTTGAGAAAAGTAAAGTAAAG
>JAKQYE010000023.1:2060-41405 GCA_023356605.1 Trichodesmium sp. MAG_R02
CCAAATTGTTGAGGGAGGAGGCAACAGAAGGATGTTCAGAACCAAGGAGCTTCTTATCCATTTCCAATGCTTGTATAAACAAAGGTTCAGCTTCTGTATACCTTCCTTGAGAAAAGTAAAGTAAAGCCAAATTGTTGAGGGAGGAGGCAACAGAAGGATGTTCAGAACCAAGGAGCTTCTTATCCATTTCCAATGCTTGTATAAACAAAGGTTCAGCTTCTGTATACCTTCCTTGAGAAAAGTAAAGAAAAGCCAAATTGTGGAGGGAGGAGGCAACAGAAGGATGTTCAGAACCAAGGAGCTTCTTTATCATATCTAATGCTTGTATAAACAAAGGTTCAGCTTCTGTATACCTTCCTTGAGATTCGTAAAGAGAAGCCAAATTGTGGAGGGAGGAGGCAACAAAAGGATGTTCAGCACCAAGGAGCTTCTTTATCATATCTAATGCTTGTATAAACAAAGGTTCAGCTTCTGTAGACCTTCCTTGAGTTTTGTACAGTAAAGCCAAATTGTTGAGGGAGGAGGCAACAGAAGGATGTTCAGCACCAAGGAGCTTCTTTCTCATATCTAAAGCTTGTATAAACAAAGGTTCAGCTTCTGTATACCTTCCTTGAGTTTTGTAAAGAAAAGCCAAATTGTTGAGGGAGGTGGCAACAGAAGGATGTTCAGCACCAAGGAGCTTCTTTATCATATCTAAAGCTTGTATAAACAAAGGTTCAGCTTCTGTATACCTTCCTTGAGAAAAGTAAAGTCCTGCCAAATTGTTGAGGGAGGTGGGAACAAAAGGATGTTCAGCACCAAGGAGCTTCTTATACATTTCCAATGCTTGTATAAACAAAGGTTCAGCTTCTGTATACCTTCCTTGAGATTCGTAAAGTGCTGCCAAATTGTTGAGGGAGGAGGCAACATCAGGATGTTCAGCACCAAGGAGCTTCTTCCACATCTCTAAAGCTTGTAGATACAAAGGTTCAGCTTCTGTATACCTTCCTTGAGCTGAGTAAAGTAAAGCCAAATTGTTGAGGCTTTCAGCAACATCAGGATGTTCAGCACCCAATACCTGCTGCCTAATGTTTAAAGACTGCTCTAATAAAGGAACTGCTTCATCATATTTACCTTGTTTATATAGTTCAATAGCTTTCTCATTAAGTTCTGTAGCCAAAGTTAGAGACTTTTCTTTAGCTGAAGCTTCTCGCCAACTCAGTGTGTAACTTCCTTGTTGACCTTTTTCATTGAGAGTCCCATTAATTATCAGTTCCCCAGTTGCTTCTAATGTTGACGGTTGTTGTAATAAAACAAAGTCATCTGCCCTTCCTGGTCCCATAACCAATATTTCTATCCCATTAATAACAATAATACATATCATCCAAGTTTGGACAAAGTAATTTTTGTTGAAGATTTTGGTAAACATAGAGACAGCAGTAATATCAGATTGTTATTAGGGATTTAGATACAAAGTACCACATATTTAAGCTTAATAGAAAATTTCTCCCCACAGCATTTTTCTCTTTAACTAAAACGAATAAGGTAGATTACAGACTCTTCAACTTCAGAATTATTATCAGGCAAGGCTTTCAATAGCATGTCTGTATACTACATTTTGACCTACGAATGTAAGATATAGTGTTTACAGCGGTATGTCCCTAAAATCTGCTGTAAATATTATTTTTAACAGGACTGACGCAAAGACACTAATTGTGGTGTAAATATCGGAAATAATTATCAAAAATACACCACATATAGAAGCAATACGTAAGTCATGAGGAAATCAAAAGTAAAAAGCAAGTATCTGCTCAGTAAATTGGGGGCGAAATCATTCTACAAAGCCGTTATGGCTTGATGCGCCTCTTCCACAACCCATATAACCCAACAAAACCAAAATACACCAATAAGCTTGTAGACGGCTCTGGTATACTGACGCTTGCAGCTCCAATGGCTTCTAGACTCACATTATCAAAGTATGCATCTCCTGCTATTCCGCCAGAATGTATATAATCCTCTAGCATAATCCGTACAGCATTTGGGGTTTGAAAAGTAAATTCATAGGAATGCCAGCTTCCATCATCTTTAAGAAGGAGAACCTCAGTTTTCTGGTTAGGAGGAACATGTGAATTCCTAGAAGTTCCAGTTCCAGCTAACCAAATATGGGATCCTGGTAAACCAAAGCTGTATCCGGCAAAACCACCCAAATTATTGGGAGTACTTCCCGCTTGAGCTATACCTAAATAGTCGAAAGATAGTCTATATTCGCCTGATGTACTTAAGAGAGGATCAATACTAAAAACGTCTCCTCCACCCACGAGATTTGTGAAGTTCAAAACCTGATTCCCGGAATCTAAGGGGTCGGTGACAATTTGACCATTATGAGAACTACCACCTTTGCCAACCCACTGTGAAAGATCTGATTCAAAATCATCTGTGAACAAGTTTAAGTCCGTGCTTTGTGCAGGATAGGCGAAAATCAATCCTAAAGCACTAATACCTAAAACAATTCCGTTTTTGAGTAAGGGATGAATCATATATTATTAATAAATTTAATTTGGACTTACGCAGAATCACCATATCTAAGATGGGCCATGTCTTGGGTTATTTTGCGGTGAGCCCAGTATATTTCCCTTTAACCGGCATTCCGCAGATATTCATATTTTATTTATATTAACATTTTCAAAGAGACTTATACGAAAAACTTTCATTATAGAAATCAATCAGGACTTACGCAGTACCGCTATATATGGCACAAAAATTTGTAATTTTCAAGATATTGACACTACAATTAGTGCCATTACGTAAGTCCTGTTAAACAGAAAAACCTATTCTAAATTCTAAATTCTAAATGAAATCTCTATTCTCCATCCTTAGTCTAACCTTCCTATCGCTCACCCTGACAAATTGTTCATTATCTCCTGAACAAATAGCTTCTAAACTAAAACCTAGTATTGTTCTACTATATTAGAAAAATCAACCAGGACATGGCACTGGTTTTTTTGTGAACGGAGAACCGGGAGTCTGTAGCGTACTAACTACAGCTCATGTTGTCGAGGTTTGTATTTCGGGCAAAAGCCCCTATAGTTTTTAGCACATTCATCCAGAGTTTTTCCCAGAGACAAAAAAGCAGGATGCCATTTTGTCAGACCATCATCAGTGAGACGATCATAAGTGCCATAGCTTACGGGGTAACAACCTAGTTAAAAGCTATATATAGAAAGGAATTTGCCTTCGGAGACTGAAGAATATTTCAACAAAAAGAAAACACTTATTGAGAATTCACTTTTTATCATATTTTTAACTATTTCCAAAAGCTTTAAATGAATAAATAATCAACTCAGATGGTGGAAAAGAGTGAATTAGCGATCGCTACCTCCCAACCTCAATAAGCTTTCTTTTTCAGTTGAATTATTATTCAATTTATTGTCTCAAATCATTACTATATCTACCATTAAGCTGACTGATCACCCCGTGAGGTTTTTAACACATAAATATCTACGAGAAACCCGGTTGATGAGTTTACCTGGGCAAGTCCTGTTATTATTAGCTTCTAGGTTTGGTTGACCTCAGCAAACCCAACATCAAATATGCTGAGAAATAGGAAAAAGCAAATATTTAGCTTATAGTTACTTTAAATAAAGATAAAACATTTTTTTTTGTTTTGAATGCTTTTATAGCAATAAAAATTTGTCTCAATCTAAAGTTAAGTAATTATAAATTCTAAGCAGCAATATTTAAGAGTTTGCGATCGCTTTCAGGATTTTGATACCAGGCAGCAGGCAGAACGAAGGTCAAGCCCGGGGGGTCGGTTAGTGGGTAGTGTAGAGTGGGATGGGTAGAGTTGGTACAAGGGAAAGTACCGATATAAACCTAAAACCTAAAACCTAACACCTAAAACCTAAAACCTAACACCTAAAACCTAACACCTAAAACCTAACACCTAAAACCTAACACCTAAAACCTGGCACCAGGCAGAATGAGGGTGATTAAATATGACTTCTGAGCTCTAACTTCCCTACCTCAAAGCGAGTATTCAAGACAGAATCAGGATTCAAACTAATCGAATCAATTCCTAAATCTACCAAGAACTGGGCAAACTCAGGATAGTCGCTCGGTGCTTGACCACAAATACCAATCTTACGCCCGCAGTCATGGGCCATAGTAATAGCCTTCTCGATCATCTTGCCCACAGCATCATGACGTTCATCAAAAACCTCTGCCACCAATGCTGAATCTCGGTCTAAACCCAATACTAACTGAGTCAAATCATTGGACCCAATAGAAAACCCATCAAAAACCTCAGCAAACTGTTCCATCAAAATCACATTACTAGGTAACTCACACATCACATAAACCTGTAAACCACCTTGACCACGCTCCAAACCATACTTACTCATCTCCCCTAATACCTTCCTCCCTTCCTCAGGTGTGCGACAAAACGGAATCATCGGAATCACATTTGCTAACCCCATTTCATCCCTAACTCGCTTCAGTGCCACACATTCTAAACCAAAAGCTTCTCGATATTTAGGATGATAATAACGAGACGCACCCCGCCAACCAATCATCGGGTTTTCTTCATCAGGTTCAAACTGTTTGCCTCCCAATAAATTAGCATATTCATTACTCTTAAAATCACTCATCCGTACAATGACTGGTTTCGGATAAAAAGCAGCAGCGATCGAGCCCATACCATAAGCTAGGCGATCAATAAAGAAATCTGCCTTGCGTTCATATCCCCAAGTCAACTCAGCAATTTTTGCCTTTTCAACCTCATTCACCAGTTCATCAAAATTCAATAATGCCAACGGATGTACCCCAATATGATTAGCAATCACAAATTCTAAGCGTGCCAAACCCACACCATCAACAGGAATTGCTGATAACCGAAAAACTTCTTCAGGGTTGCCCACATTCATCAATATGCGGGTGCGAGTTTCCGGTAAATCATCCAATACTGTTTCTATATCTCCAAAAGGGAGCAAACCATCATAAACCATCCCCACTTCTCCCTCAGCGCAGGACACAGTCACTGCCTGACCATTCTCTAATACTTGAGTCCCATTTTCACAACCAACGATCGCCGGAATACCCATCTCTCGTGCAATAATAGCAGCATGGCAAGTACGACCACCTTGATTAGTAACTATAGCACTAGCTTTTTTCATAATAGGTTCCCAGTCTGGGTCAGTTTTGTTAGTAACTAAAACTTCCCCTGATTGAAAATCAGCAATTTTATCCGTATCCAGAATCACATGCACGTGACCTTGGGCAATTATTTGTCCCACAGCCCGACCAGTCACCAATACCTTCCCCTGCTCCCATAAGTGATAAGTATGGATCACATTACTAGATTTTTGAGATTGCACAGTTTCGGGTCGAGCCTGCACTATATATAAAGTATCATTCTTACCATCTTTTGCCCACTCAATATCCATTGGGGTATAACCACCTTGCACCTGGGAATAATGATCCTCTATAATAACCGCCCACTGAGCGAGTTGTAAAATTTCATCATCACTCAAGGCAAACTGTCGTTGCTTTCCTTCTGGCACAGGTATATTTTTTGTAGATTTACCCCCATCATAGACCATTTGAACAGCCTTAGTGCCCAGACGTTTGTTGATAATACTAGAGAAACCTTCCCGGAGTGTTGGTTTAAACACTAGATATTCATCAGGGTTCACTGCACCTTGAACAACATTTTCCCCTAAACCGTAAGCCGCTGTGATTAAGGCAGCATTTTGAAAACCAGTTTCGGTATCAATGGAAAACATTACCCCAGATGTAGCCTGGTCAGAACGGACCATTTTTTGAATCCCAACAGAAAGAGCCACATCAAAGTGATCGTAGTTTCTGGTAGTACGGTAGGAGATAGCACGGTCTGTGAATATTGAAGCAAAACATTTATGGACTGCTTTGAGTACACTTTTAATCCCGTGAATATTAAGGTAGGTTTCTTGTTGTCCGGCAAAACTGGCATCGGGCAGATCCTCTGCAGTAGCACTGGAACGCACTGCAACATCTATATCTTCACCATAGAGGTAACATAAAGTTTCGTAGCTAATTGCGATCGCCCGTTCTAGTTCAACTGGAAAAGGTGTATTCATTATTAATGCTCGTGCTTTTTTACCCCGTTGTTGTAAATTTTTGACATCTTCAACATCAAGATCGGTGAACAGTTGGCGCAGTTGTGCTTCTAAACCTGCTGTTTCAATGAAGTAACGGTAAGTATAAGCAGTTGTAGCAAAACCGTTAGGAATGTTGATACCTTTGGGGGTAAGTTGTTGCATCATTTCCCCTAGGGAGGCGTTTTTACCTCCTACTAATGGGATATCCTTAATACCAACTTGATCAAACCATAATATTAAAGATTTTTCCCTAGTCGAGGCAGTTACTTGTTGAATAGCCAGTACATTTGTCATTGCTTTAATTCCTCCTAAAGTTAAGCTGTTTCATCGCCGTTCTTAGAAACCTATGATAATCTATATAAATCTTTGATTATCTGTTCTATTCCTGCTTCATTCTGGCAACGTCGGCGTTATCCAGTCCACAAGCTGTCACGGTTGAACTGACCGCCATAGCTAAATTTAACCCTGCATTCAAGTCTCGCTCGCAACTGAAGTTCAATGTTCGCAATTGAAAACGCGCTCTGATAACAACAGAGATTCTTTAACAGTTCCACACCTACTACAAGTTTTAGAACTAGGAAACCATCTATCCACAATGGTTAACTTAGAGCCATACAGTTGACATTTGTACTTTAATTGTCTGCGAAATTCGTAAAAACCCATATCGGCAACAGCCTTAGCCAGCTTGTAATTTGACATCATTCCTGATACATTTAGATCTTCTATTACTATCTGGCTGTGGTTTTTAGCTAGATAGGTAGTCAGTTTATGCAATGTATCTTTTCTGATATTAGCTATCTTATTGTGTAACCAAGATAATCATAGATTATAAAAGATAATCATAGATTTTGTCAAGCTGTTATTTACCCTACAACTTTGAGGTATTTTTGTCACATTTTTATATTCCAGAACTTACCTACAGGGGGGTCCGGTTTCTCGAATAAATCGTCATTTTTTACAGGAAACATCTACGAAAAAAAACAAGTTTCTAGGTTCGCCGAAGTTAGTCCTGATTTGAGACAAAAATATAGAAATTTACCTTTTGTTAAGTTTTGGTTAATGGCAAGGAATCTAACATATCTTGATCCCTAATTAATAATTATTAATTTTTAACCTTGAATTATCCATTTATCTTAATTAAAAGAATTTAATCGTTTTTTTTTCTTTTCTTATATTTCCATATTAATTTTTATCTTCAAAAACGACAAGTTTTCCCAGATATATACCTTGGTTACCAAAAGTAAAAAAATATTGCCAGGAGCAGCAAAGAGGCATTTATTACAAAAAATTAAGCTATCTCATAATTAAGAATCCATGGCACTGATAAAATGGAGGGAGTACACCTCTGCTCAAAAGTCCGCGACCCAGACTGATACCGCTCCTCGAGCTGCCAAAATGTTTAAAATGTGGGTTGATGTCCCTGTCATGGTGACTAACACATTCAGGGAAATTCCATTCTCTAATATTTACAGGACTTACCCAGGGGCACTACATGAGCGTGAGGGCGAATGCCAGAAAGCCCCTACATATAGCGTTTTAAAAGTTGATTTGCGTAAGTCCAGATTTAAAGGTAATTTTTCTACTACATGACCACAATTAGATAAATGTAATAGGTTTAGGCAATAGTCTGAGTTTTAAGCAATTAACTATTTCTCAGATAGGTAAAAATTCAAAAACTCAAAAGACCCTTGCCCATTGCCCATTGACTATTCTCCATTACCAAAAAGGGACAAGATTTTGGACGAACTCAAAATAGGATTGTTATAATAAAATACTTATATATCTATCAATACTCAGGACTTAGGCAGTACTGCTATATATGGTGTATTTTTGATTATTATTTCAGATATTTACACTATAATTAGTCCCCTTGCGTAAGTCCTGATAGTAATAGTCAAAAGTAGTATATAGAGGGGCCACAGAAACGTGGCTAGGAATGCCTATCGAAACTATCTACGGAAATCTCCAAGGTCTAAAATCTAGCCAACTTAAACAACTGCAAAAGTTGTATCATCAGCGACTACCAAGCGATCGCCTAACTACCTCTGAGTTTGCTCAAAGAGTCGCCTCCATCAGCACAGAAGTTGGCCAATCAATCTGCGTATATATTAATCGTAGGGGACAAATTATACGGGTGGGAATTGGCACACCTCGCCAAACTCAAATTCCACCATTGGAATTACCCCGTTATGGTAATGGCCGTCTTAGTGGTATTCGTTGTGTCGCTACTAACCTTAAAGCAGAAGTGCCTTCGGAAGCCACTCTAACTGCAATGGTAATTCAACGACTTGATGCTCTAGTGATGCTGACACTAACAGGTGAAGGGTTTAAGCGTAGGGGTGGAGGAGCTACAGGTTACATTAAACAAGCTTATCTAGCTCACCTACTACCCATTCCCACACACGAACGTATAAATACTGATCTGCAAAAGTTGAATTTTTGGAGTGTGTCACCTCCTCTTAGTCTTGATATGGCAGTCAAACAAGACTTTATTGATTTAATTGATGGACTAGAAGCAGAATTTCAACGAGAATTTATTGCTCAAGAAGTTGATTCTGACCAAGACCTAGCGCTGTTGGTGGGGCTAAAAATAGATAAAATGACCAATCAGCAATTTGAAGATGGGTTAGCTGAACTAGCTCGACTTGTGGAGACTGCTGGAGGTCAGGTGCTAAAAACAGTACATCAGAAGCGATCGCATCCCCATCCCCAAACAGTTGTGGGAGAAGGTAAAGTTCAAGAAATTGCTCTAAGTGTTCAAACTCTGGGAGCCAACCTAGTTGTATTTGACCAAGACCTTTCCCCTGCTCAAGTACGTAATCTAGAAACAAAAATAGGCATTAGAGTTGTAGACCGCACCGAAGTTATTCTGGATATTTTTGCCCAACGCGCTCAATCTCGTGCTGGGAAGTTGCAAGTGGAACTAGCTCAACTAGAATATACTATTCCTCGTCTTACGGGTCAAGGTGAAGCGATGTCCCGTCTTGGTGGTGGTATTGGTACGAGGGGACCCGGTGAAACTAAGTTAGAAACAGAGCGTCGGACGATTAACGCCAGGATATCTCGGTTGCAGAAAGAAGTTGATCAATTACAAGCACACCGTTCCCGTCTGCGACAACATCGCCAACATAAAGAAGTACCAACAGTGGCAATAGTTGGATATACGAATGCTGGTAAATCTACATTATTAAATACACTTACTAATTCAGAAGTCTATGCGGCAGACAAACTGTTTGCTACTCTAGATCCTATTACTCGTCGTCTGAATATTCCTGATACTGTTACTGGAAAACCAACTACAATTGTGATTACTGACACAGTAGGGTTTATTCATGAACTCCCTCCTACTTTAATGGATGCTTTTCGGGCAACTCTAGAAGAAGTTACGGATGCAGATGCTTTACTTCATGTGGTAGATCTGTCTCACCCCGCCTGGCAAAGTCAAATACGTTCTGTGATGACTATCTTGGCGGAAATGCCAGAAACTCCAGGACCTGCTTTAGTTGCCTTTAACAAAATTGATGAAGTAGATGGAGAGACTTTAAAATTTGCCCATGAAGAGTATCCGATGGCTGTATTTATTTCTGCTGCAAAAGCTCTAGGTTTGGAAACTTTGCGTCAACGACTCGCACAGCTTATTGATTATGTTATTGCTTCTTGAAGAAAGAAAGTTCTTTGGGCGTTAGTTAATCGAACTATGAGATCTTATATAGCGGTTTTCAAATTGATGAACTATATCATCATAACCAAAACCTTGTAGGGACGTTGTATGGAACGTCCCTACTTTGGTCTACCAACATGAAAACTGCTGTAAGAAACCAGTTTTGTTGAAGATAGATGTCGGTATGGCAAGCTGTCGATCACAAACCCGGTTTCTATGCTTGGAAAGATTATAGCCTAAATTACCAACGCCTATGGAAATTTACAGTAGTTTCGGAGACTCGGTTCATGACTTTTGGAATTACATTTGTGGGGGTTTTATTTGCTGTTGGCGAAGTTGGTAAACTGGGCCAAATTGGTAAGCTTGGTAAACCATCAGATTTGACATCCTCCCGACGCTCCCCTACGGGAGAGCGCGGGTCTTCTGCCAAAATTTAGATAAGATTTGCCGCATTCTCATCCCCCATCCCCCAAGAAATTTATTTTTTAGCTAATTAGTAAAAGTCGTCTAAAATTCTTCTCAAATAACCAATTAGTATTACAATTATTTAAGAAATATCCCTCATGAGTAATCCATTATGGCTGCTAACGTAGAAATTTATACTTGGTCAACTTGTCCATTTTGTATTCGTGCTAAAGCACTTTTAAATAAAAAGGAAGTAAACTATCAGGAATACGCTATAGATGGCGATGACATAGAACGGAAAAAAATGGCCATTAGAGCAAATGGCCGTAATACTTTGCCCCAAATCTTTATCAGTGATAAACATATAGGGGGGTGTGATGATTTACATCGACTGGAAGCTCAAGGGAAACTAGACGAACTCTTGCAGGCATAATGTTGTAAAATTTAAGGTTTCAGTAAAACAAAAACTCTACTAAAATTTACAATTTTAGAGGGGTAGATATCTTTAGAAAATGATTATTACCCCCTACTCAATAAGTAAAAATATTTTGAACTAGTTAACAAACGAAGATGAAATTTGCATTCATCATAGACCCCATAGACCGACTTAACCCAGTTCATGATACCAGCGTCGCACTAATGGAAGCTGCTCAAGAACTTGGCCACGAAGTTTGGATAACGGAAATTAATCAGCTAACTATTATCAATAGTCAAACCTGGGCAAGAATTAAGCGGACAAATTTGATTCCAATTGAAAGAATCGAAAATAGTTGGGTAGCAAGTAACCCTTGGTATGACCTAGAAAAAACTATAATTGAACCATTAGAGTCTATGGATGCTGTATTTATGCGGCAAGATCCACCAGTAACAATTCCTTATCTTTATGCTACTTATCTTCTAGACTATATTAATCCAGAGAAAACTTTAGTAATAAACTCTCCTCAAGGGTTACGCGCTGCTAATGAAAAAATGTATGCTTTACAATTTACAAAAGTAATTCCCCAGACAATTGTTAGTAAAGATAAACAGGTAATTAGAAATTTTTTAGACTCCCAAGCAGCAGTAGTTTTGAAGCCTTTGGGAGGAAAAGCTGGGGAGGGAATTTTATTTTTAGAACCCACGGATATAAATTTTAATTCCTTGATAGAAATCAGTACAAAACAAGGTCAAGAACCTGTGATGATTCAAAGTTATTTACCAGCAGCAAAAGAAGGTGATAAGAGAATTATTATGTTGGATGGTAAACCTATCGGGGCAGTAAATCGAATTCCTACTGGCAAAGAATTCCGAGGCAATATGGCAGTGGGAGGTAGGGTTGCTAGGACAGAAATTACACAAAAGGAATATGAAATTTGTGAGTATTTAGCACCTAAATTAATAACAGATGGTTTATATTTTGTAGGTATAGATATAATTGGTGGTTATCTGACAGAGGTTAATGTTACTAGCCCAACAGGAATTAGAGAAATTGATTTACTTGATAATATTAATCTAGGCAAACAAGTAATAGAATGGGTGGTTGAAAAGGTGAAAAGTAAAAAGTCTTAAGTCACAAGTCAAAAATTATAATTTCTGTCTTTTAATTTAGAGGAATTTCTGTTTTTTGACAGCGGTTCTCATTTCTACAAACTACAATAAGGGCCCGTGGCCATTCCCTCTATAGGTTTTTGGTTATGACGATGTGGTTAATCAATCAGAAAAGTGCTGTAACATATATCAAAGCTCTCTAGGAATATCAATCCTTAGTAGTAAACATAAATTAGTCTTATATGATATAGTAATTCTAAATCATTTGTAAAATCACATATTTTACTGGAAAAATAGCCCTAATTTTTTCCTTAACCATCAGTGCTTCCTATCTTCTGATTTAAAACAACCTCAATTTTTCACTATTCAGATAGGATTATTGTTATATAGGGTGTTTCATCACTTTATTGAGGTTTAGACGTGACAGTTGAGATAACGACACTACAAAAACTTGATTATTGTTACTAAAAATTGACCTAATTTTATCTTACTTATTATAAATAATGAAAAATCAAACTATTGGTGTAGCAGTTATCGGTACAGGATTTGGTCAGAAGGTACATATACCAGGTTTACAAGCACATCACAAAACTGAAGTGTTAGCTGTCTATAATCCAGATTATGAAAAAGCTAAATCAATTGCATTGAGTCATAATATTCCTCATGCTTATAATACCATAGAAGAGATAATTGACTTACCTGAAGTTACTGCCGTAACGATTTCTACTCCTCCATTTCTACACTATGAAATGGCAAAGAAAGTATTATCTGCTAGGAAACATTTATTGTTAGAAAAACCCACAACTTTAAAAGCAGAAGAAGCCCAAGAATTATATGCTCTTGCTACTACTAATAAATGTGTAGCAACTATGGATTTTGAGTTTCGTTATGTTCCGGCTTGGCAACTATTTGCAGAAATTTTGGCAGATGGATATGTGGGAGATAAACGTCTAATTAAAATTGATTGGTTAGCATCAAGTCGTGCTCACCCAAGTCGTCCCTGGAATTGGTATTCTCAAAAAGATAAAGGAGGCGGTGCATTAGGAGCGATCGCTTCCCATACTTTTGATTATGTTAGCTGGTTATTTGGTTCTGCTAAAAGACTCTGGGGGCAACTTAATACATCAATTAAAACTCGTCCTGACCCTGCTACAGGAGATGAATTAAAACCAGTTGATGCAGATGATACTTGTAATATTATGTTGGAGTTAAAGGACGGTACTCCCTGTCAAATTTGTATTAGTTCTGTTACTTATCAAGGACGTGGTCATTGGGTAGAGGTTTATGGTAGTAAAGGTACTTTAATTATTGGTAGCAATAATCAAAAAGATTATGTACATGGATTTAAAGTTTGGGGTTCTCAAAATGGGGAAACTTTGAGAGAGATAAATATTCCCGAAAGGTTAGATTTTCCGAAAGTTTATTCTGATGGTAGGATTGCACCTTTTATTCGAGTAGTTGATAATTGGGTACAAGGAATAGAGACTGGAAAATCTGTAGTTCCATCTCTGAGAGAGGGTGTTTATTCTCAGTTATTAATGGATTTAACCCATGAATCTAATTTAACTGGTACTTGGGTAAATGTGCCGGATTTAAATAAATTTGTTGAGAATAGTAGGGAGGTTCCATAGAACCTCCCTCAGTTATAGAGTTCTTAGGCACAAGTAGCCCAATGCTTCATGCCTATAGTCCTTAAAAACTTTACTGAAACTTATAGTCGTTTAACTTGAGATTGAGATAAGGTTTTCCTGCTATGAAAGGATTTTATGGGAAAAATTGTTCCATTCTTAAATTAAATGACTATAAGTCTATTAGAGAAGGTTTATAAAAAAAATCTTAAGTCATTTTCGGATTGGTTAGGTAGGCATAAGACTATAATTTTTCCTGATGCTAAGTAGGCCCTAACACAACAAATTGCCAGATTTTTTCCTTAAGATTTACTTTGTCAACCCCTTCTTTTTTAATAACTGAAGTATTACAGCCCCTGACCTTGTTATGAGGTAGGCCTACCCCAGCAAGATGCTCACGCTACATAATTTTAACATCTACCTTGTACCTTATATGCCCGAAATCTACTGTAAATAATAATAGCCTACATTCCACACTTCAAGTATGCTACAAGAACTTATTTGACGAACAATAGGGATTTCAGCCTCTATTATTAATAATTAATATTAATAGTTATAGTTTATGTAATATGTATTTTTACTTATGAATTTCATAATTTTTATCAGACAAGGCTTTAAAGGGCTAGGTTCATATACTACATAGCCTCAAGAATGTAGTGCCATAATATTACTTTTGGTAATTGGAATGAGAAATTACTTTTAACTTTCGATTTTTAAATAGCCTTATATTAGGTAATTATAATGAAAAGAAACAGACAAAAAAACAAAAAAAACTTTCTGAGACAAGTCGATCTCATGAACTTTAGAATGAAAGGAATTCCTGACTTTAAATGGAGTGATTTTTACCATTGGTTAATGACAATTTCTTGGTCAAAATTATCGGTAATGATAATCAGTTTTTATTTTGTAATTAACACTCTATTTGCATTTTTATATTTAGGTAGTGGAGATGGAATTAAAAATGCTAAACCAGGTTCTTTTATAGATGTTTTTTCTTTTAGCATACAAACTATGGCTACTATTGGTTATGGTGCTATGTACCCAGTAAATGTTTATACTCATATATTAGTAGCTATAGAAGTTTTTATTGGCTTAATTGGCATGGCAATGATTACAGGATTAATGTTTGCCCGATTTTCATTACCAACAGCACGAGTACTTTTCAGTCGGGTAGCAGTTATTTGTCCTTACAATGGTGTACCTACCCTCATGTTTCGCATTGCTAATCAACGCCAAAACTGGATAGTGGAAGCTCAACTTAGAGTAACTGTATTATTTAATCAAGAGGTGACTCCTGAAGGACATTCTATGCGACGATTTTGTGATTTAAAATTGATTCGTTCTGAAACACCTATGCTTTCTCTTACCTGGTCAGTAATGCACCAAATTGATGAAGATAGTCCTCTATATGGTTGGTCTGAAAATGATTTTAAAAATATAAATAATCAGGATATCCGATTTTTTGTTACCCTAACAGGACTAGATGAAACTGTTTCTCAAACTATTCATGCTCGTCATGTTTATAGATTAAATGAAATTATTTGGGGTCAACATTTTGTAGATTTAATTTCTACAGGAATTGATGGTCAACACTATTTTAATTACTCATCTTTTCATGATGTTATACCTTTGCCAAAAAGTACTAATGAACCTCCAATTAATACATTGAAAATTGATGGTAAATAATGTTTTATACATCTAGATTCTATAGTTTGAAAAGAAGAACCTAGATGAAATTTAGAAGTAAAAATGCTAGCACACAACCACCTTGATCAGGAACAACCTTAAAACTTACTGAAAAAATTCCGAGAAATAGAAAGTCCCTTTATTAGAGAAAGAATCATAATTTTATTGTTAATGAGTAATCTAAAAATATGTAAGCTTTCTCTTAAAAATAATTGATAATAAACCATTAAAGTATGAATATTAATTTTTTAGTAGTTCCAGGGTAGTGAGATTAGCAACTCACCTAGAAAAAGCAACTATTATCAAACTAATTAGTTATCCAATAAGGAGTATTTTCAAGCAAAAAAAAAGTGCGTCTATATTTTGAGTAACATATAACCATTTAGAACTTAATTTATTTCTTATTCTTCCTTTTTGCCTCTTCCTTTAAATACCATGACTTTTTCCAATTACCCAATGTCGTCGAAAGAAATGAGCTAAAGCGGATTCTTCTAAAGGTAAATAAATTGGTCTACCGTGGGGGCAAGTACGAGGATTACGAGTAATTTGCCATTTATTTAATAAACTTTGCATTTCTGGTAGGCTTAAAGGAGTTCCATTTCTAATAGCACTACGACAAGCAGTAGCTACTTTAGCAGATTCTAGATCCCCACCTTTACTAAGTTCAATTAAGGCATCAGCACAGTCGTCTCTTTTCGCTAACATTTCAGGAGCACTACGAGCTGCCCAAAGTAAATCTCCAAAGGTTTCTACTTCTATATTTAAGCGTTGAAGTTGTTCTATTTGAGCATTAGATAAGTTGTGCAAAATAATCGGAGCTGACAAAAAAATTACTTGCCAAGCATCACATAACTCTTCATATAAAATTCTTTCGTGAGCAATATGTTGTTCAATCAACAAAATGCCACTTGGATGTTCTGCTACTATATAAGTGTTGTGTAATTGAGCGATCGCTTTTAATTCTATTAGACCTAATTTTTGATTTTTTTGTTCTGTATTATCTGGGGAGACTTCTATACTTCGATTTATTTTATAATTCCCTGTATTTTCTGATACTTTTAATATTTTTTCCACTCTTTCTGATAAAGGAAATTCTGGCATAATATCCGAATTAAATTGTAATGCTTTACCAATTGCTAGATTGATTTGTTGTTGCCAAAATTTCAAATTATCTAGATAAATTTCAGTTTTTGCCGGATGACGGTTCCAGTTAATTTGATAAGAAAAAATTTGTAAATGAATAAAACATACAGGATAGCGATCGCGAGGGCAAGTCCGGGCTAAAGAACTAATAATTGTTTGTTCTAATTCTGGCACTTTTACCACCCTACCATTAATAGCAACTTTTACCCAATCAGGTCGTCTGCGATGACATCTATCTGGTAAACCTAAGACTAATTCTAATGATTGTCTATCTAAAAGTTGAGAATCTTGATATTGGGAAAAATTGGATTTTTTAATATTTAATTCTTCTGTTTCTTCCTCATCAATTTCTTGTTGAATATATTGTAAATCGTTCAATCTGACTGTGGATAAAATTTGAGGCAAAATTTGTTTTGCCGTCGCGCCAAGACCAATTTGCATCCATAATTTACTACCCTGCCAAACTTGCCAAGTAACATCAGGATAACAAACGGCTATTTGTTGAAGAATTAATTGTATGCCTCGCATTTGTTGGGCTGGAGAAGGCATTCCATGACGACGTACAGGCCATTTTCCAAACAGATTAGAAACTTTAACAATAGTACCAGGAGCAATGGCGACTCTTTCAACTTCAACAGCTTTTCCTTGTTGGTTATAAACAACTCGCCAACCTTCATTTTCGTTTTCGGAAAGAGGTGATTTAGGACGACTTAATATTTCTAAATTTGAGAGATTAGCTAAACTATGAAGTGCTTCTCCACGAAATCCTAAAGTAGTAATTTTTGTGAGGTCTTGAAGATTAGTAATTTTGCTGGTGCTATGAGGATTAGCGGCTTGTTTTAAATTGGCTAAATTCATACCCATACCATTGTCAGAAATTTGTACTCGCCACTGTTCAGAAATGATATAAATTATGATGCGAGTGGCTCCAGCATCAAGAGAATTTTCTACTAATTCTCGTACTACTGCCGCTAAAGAATCAATTACTTCTCCAGCAGCAATTAAATTAACAACTTCTTTCGGTAAGATTTTAATTTTAGATTGCATTT
Organism: Trichodesmium sp. MAG_R02; assembly: GCA_023356605.1. GTDB lineage: Bacteria > Cyanobacteriota > Cyanobacteriia > Cyanobacteriales > Microcoleaceae > Trichodesmium. The sequence goes on from JAKQYE010000023.1 coordinate 19,273, forward strand.
ATATAAAAGCTGTAGCAAAAACTTTCTAACTAGAGTTGATAATATAGCAATCCTATTTTATTCGTGGCAAAAATTCCACTGCTTTTTAGGAAACAGGGAACAGGGAATAGAGAATAGGTAAGAGTTTTAAAAGTTTTATTTACTTTTTGATTTTTCGCAACCCCCAACGGACTGCTATAGGTGGTAAGCTAATACTCATTTAAAATACCTATTAGTAAGTTCTAATTTGGCATGATCCAATTCAGAATTTAGAAGGTTTTTTTTTATCCATAGTGGTATACAATCAATTTGTTTTTTAAATACACAAAAACTTAATTAGGTTTTTCAACATTCGGCTAATATTCTTGGGTAACTAAATCTTAAAATAATAGAAAATAAAGGTCGAAAAATTTATATTTTGTGGTTATATTTTAGAAAATTATTACTGTGTGTTAGTAGTGAAATATAGCATCAGATATAAACCAGCCTTTGCTGCTATTTTTGTCACCTTAGATCCTGGTGATAGTATTATAGCCGAAGCAGGAGCAATGACCAGTATGGATGGTCGTTTGTCCATGAAAACAAAGTTTTCTGGGGGCTTTTTCCCTGCTTTATTAAGAAAATTTTTGGGGGGTGAATCCCTATTTGTTAATGTTTTTGAGAACAAAACCTCCCAACCTTTAAATGTTACGTTAACTCAATCCATTATTGGAGATATTGAGTGTTTAGAATTAACGGGAAATGAGATATGTTTTCAACCAGGGGCTTATATTGCAAGTAGTCCTAAAGTTAAACTAGGAGTAAAGTTTGCAGGGTTTGCCAGTTGGTTTACAGGAGAAGGGTTATTTAGGTTAAAAGTAAGTGGCCATGGAAAAGTTTTTTTTGGGGCATATGGAGGATTAAGTAAGCAAGATATTGCTGGAGAATTTGTTGTTGATAATAACCATTTAGTAGCTTATAGTTCCAATATTAAAATGAGTATAGGATTATCGGGTGGTTTGATTAGTTCCCTTACTTCTGGAGAGGGATTAGTTTACCGACTCAAAGGCAATGGTGTTATTTATTTGCAGTCTCGTAGTATTGAGGGTTTAGTTCAATTCTTAAGCCCCAAAGTCCGTTAAAAAGTTCAAAAAATTATGGATATTCAATTGATACATCAACCCGATAATGCGATCGCCAAAGTTAGCTTAAATAGAGGAGAAGAAATCATCGCCCAAGCAGGTTGTATGGTTGCTATGAGTGGGTTTGTTAATACTAGTACTACCCTCAGACAAGGAAAACGAGGGGGTATTATGGGAGGATTAAAACGAATGTTGGGGGGTGAATCTCTCTTTTTAAGTGTTTTTCGTTCTCCTATCCCCAACGGTCAAGTTTTTCTCGCCCCTAAATTAATGGGAGATATCCTAGTTTATGAAATGCAGGGTCAAGAATTAGTTGTCCAAGCAGCTTCTTATCTTGCTTCTGGTAACGATGTAGACCTTGATTTAGGGTTTCAAGGGATAAAATCTTTATTCTCAGGAGAATCTATGTTTTGGTTAAGGATTACAGGTTATGGCCCAGTAATTTTAACCTCTTTTGGAGGAATTTATGAAATAGACGTTAACGATGATTATATTGTGGATACTGGCCATATTGTCGCCTTTGAAAGAAGTTTAGATTTTCGTATTGATAAAGCTAATTCGAGTTGGTTGGGGGCATTTTTTGGCGGTGAGGGTTTTGTCTGTCATTTCCAAGGCCGAGGCAAAGTTTATTGTCAAACCCATAATTCAGGGTGTTTTGGAGCTCTCATCGGTTCTCAATTGCCTCCTAAAAAATAAATTGTTTTTTGAAAATGACTATAATCAAATGAAGGAGAGGGGGAGGTCATTTCAGTTATCAGTACCTAAATAGAATAGGAAGGCTTGAAAGACTAAATTTTCTTTATTTTCTTTATTTTCTTTTTTCCCTTTTAAAGGGGAGGCTTAAGACCTAATTTTCTGGTGATTTTGATAGTTAAAAATAAATCAGAAATGAGAATTAAATAAAGCCTAGAAGGGGAAATAACTCAGAGCAGATCAAGTTGAGACAATTTAATTTGTGTCAATCAGAAAATCCTCATTCCTAAATAGATTTTTTCTTCTCTATTATATATTTTTAACCTTAGTATTTATCAATAAACTAGGATGAGTATATATGTCAAAAATTGCTTATAAAATTGAACATTCTCCAGCTTATGCTTCATTAATTATTGATTTGCACCCGGAGCAAAAAGTATTAGTAGAAGCCTCAGCTATGGCCGCCATGGATACCTCAATAAAAATGAAATCTAAAATCAAAGGTGGCTTAATGAAAGGAGTCGGTAGAATGTTGGGGGGTGAGTCCTTATTTATTAATGAATTTAGCACTCAAAACCAGTCAGGAAGACTGTATATTTCCCCTGGCGTTCCTGGAGATATTCAACATTATTATATCGAGAATGGTTGTGGTTTATTCGTTCAATCATCAGGATTTGTTGCCTGTAGTGAGACCGTAGAAGTAGATACTCAATTTCAAGGATTTAAAGGCTTTTTTAGTGGAGAATCTTTGTTTTTATTAAGAGCTACTGGAAGGGGGGATTTTTGGTTTAGTTCCTATGGGGGTATTTTGGAAATTCCTGTGGAAGAAAGTTATGTGGTAGATACTGGTTATATTGTGGCTTTTGAAGATACCCTAAATTATAATGTCGAGATGATTGGAGGCTTATCATTTCAAAGTTTAAAAACAGGAGTTTTAGGGGGTGAAGGATTAGTTTGTAGGTTTAGTGGTCAAGGTAGTTTATGGATTCAAAGCCGCGGGATTTATCCTCTATTAAATTTTTTAGATCCTTTCCGTCCTAATGAAAGTAGTGATAAAGATTGATTGGATTAATTATTAATCAGGACTTACGCAGGCAAATTGAGAAACCCGGTTTTTCGTAGATATTTATGTGTTAAAAATAATGATTTACTGTCTTAACCGGGTTTCTTTGCGTAAGTCCTATTCATTAAACTTATGAGCGATCGCAATCCCCCATCAACTAATCCTCAACTTCTAATTATATTAGGAATTTTTACAGCAATTATTGTTATAATGATTAGCTTTGTATCCCTGTTAGCTGATTGGGAAATTACTCAAATTCGGATTTTACGAACAAAAAGCTAAAGATTCTCCTCAACAATAAATCTTAAATAGTCTCTTGGATCCTTTAGAGTCTAAACTAAATAATAAATTATGAGAAAAAAGGGATTATCGAGTCATCTCTATTCCCGAAAAAAACGTTAGCGCTTTTGCTATTTATGAGGATGTTATTGATATTTTTGAATAGTTAGTAAAAGAAGTTAAATCAGAAAATGAATTGATGATGATTTTAGGTTATGAATTAAGACATTTTGCTAAGTTTAGGGGAAAGTTTAGCTGTTCGAGTTGCGATCGCTAGTATTTTTGGAGATAATGGGACCTTAGCCAATAGTATTGGAGTTGTTATTGAAACTATTAGTAATACTCCCTATTCCCAGTCTCAAAAATATCAAGTAGATGAATCAAATATTGATCAATCGCTAGTATTTTTGGAGATAATGGGACCTTAGCCAATAGTATTGGAGTTGTTATTGAAACTATTAGTAATACTCCCTATTCCCAGTCTCAAAAATATCAAGTAGATGAATCAAGTATTGATCAACTGAACCATGAATTATCATTACATGGTTTTAAGAGACCAATTGAAATATTCTTCAATTAAATTGAAGCAAATTTTAACTTGAATAACTAAAGTATTTTTTTAATAAAAATAGTTAAGCGTTCGCTCCCCGTGGTAGAGCGCCGTATCCCACAAAATTATAGTAAAGATTGCTAAATTACTATGCATCATATATAGTATTTTTGTGTAAGCCCTGATTTATGAGAAAGTAGTAACAAAAAGCTTCTAAATTATGTGGGATATAATTTGCTATGTTAGTTTATGGCCAATCTTAGTGTTACTTAAACACTTTCTGAGAGAAAAATAGTGCAATCTCTGTCTAGGCAAGAGAATTATCTCAAACAGTTCAAAATGACTATAACTCTTAATTATCCAGCAGAATTTATGTTTTTTTAAGGTAAAAGTTTATTCCTGTGTTGGTAAAGCCTATTTTCCACTTCTTTTTTGTATTGTAAAATATCAGTCCCAATTAAATTCAAATTTATCTGTCTAACTTTAGTTAAAAACAAATCTTAATAATGATTCCAACAAACCTGTTAATTTTAGGTATAGGAGGTCTTGTTTCAGGGATTCTAGCTGGATTTTTAGGAATTGGCGGTGGTACGGTAATGGTACCCATATTAGTAGCTTTAGGATATCAACCTATACAAGGGGTTGCAACTAGCGCTTTAGCTATTACAATTATAGCCACTTCCGGTACCCTACAAAATTGGCGTATGGGTTACATCAAACCTCTAAGAGTTCTTTTGTTGGCATTGCCAGCATTATTCACTGCCCAAGTTGGGGTTTATTTGGCAGAACAATTTTCCCCCACTATGTTATTGTTGGGTTTTGGTTTACTAATGTTGGTTAGTATTTATTTGTTTGAGTTCCGCAAACGTATTATAACTAAACAAAAAGATGATCAAAACAATGGTGAAAAACAGCAATTGGGAAATCCTACTATTGCTAGAATTATTACTGGGGGAACAGGAGGGTTATTAGCTGGTTTATTTGGCGTTGGTGGTGGGGTGATTATGGTACCTCTGCAAATGATTTTACTTGGGGAACCTATCAAAGCTGCTATTCAAACAAGTCTAGGTGTAATTGTTGTCACTTCTATCTCTGCTTCTTTAGGTCATTATTTGAATGGTAATGTTGTGTTTGTTGAAGGTTTGTTTTTGGGTTTTGGGGGCTTGATAGGCGCTCAAATTAGTACTCGTTTTCTACCAAAGTTACCTAGTTCAGTTGTGAGCTTTGCTTTTCGGAGTTTGTTAATAATTTTAGCTATTTATACTTTCTGGAAAGCTTGGCAAATATAGTGACTTTATAGAACTATGAAGATATCAAATATTTTGGTAAGTTAATAGGTGTTAATTTGAGATACCATTTATATAAAAGCAGCAAAAAAAAACTTCTAATTGTGTCACAAATAATTTGTTATATTGCACCATTTATCAAAAAAAAATCTAAATTTTATTGAGTTTGGGAGGAGGGAATTCAAACCTAACTAATTTTAGTCCTCAAATAGGAATAATAGTAGATAATTGTATGAAATTTCCAAGAGATAATCACTATTTGAAAACTCTAAAAAAAATGTCTTAATTATTTAAGAATAAAACCCATAATTACCACTTATAAACTTCTGAGAAAATTCAAATCATACCTCCTATCCTTAGTATCACTTTTCCATCACTAACTCTGATTATGCAATCTTTTTTTCTCTGATTTTGCTGGTTATATAGCAGTCCGCGCATAGGTTGCTGCAAATCAAAAAGTAGATAAAAAAGTTAAAACTCTTACTTGTCAAATGTTGCCTGTTACTTGTTGCCTAAAAAGCAGTAAGATTTTTACCACGAATAAAACAGAATTGCTATAGTATTATCAAAATTGCAAACCCATCGAAATATGTAAGAAGCTGAAAGAAAATTAAATTTGGTGAAAATACTCAATGCTAGGCACAAAGGGAGTTGGAAAAGCAACCAGAGAATAAATCCTCTCAATGAATTAATTGTGTTAGTAATATCTATTAATTTACATCAAATTATGTAATCTTTTTTTCTCTAATTTTGCTGATTATATAGCAGTCCGCGCATAGGTTGCTGCAAATCAAAAAGTAGATAAAAAAGTTAAAACTCTTACTTGTCAAATGTTGCCTGTTGCTTGTTGCCTAAAAAGCAGTAAGATTTCTGCCACCTATAAAATAGGATTGCTATAGATTCTAACTATCACTTTTATAATCCTTAAATATTGCTTTTTTCTCATTATATTACTACAGAATTTTTCACTTCTCCAGCATATGATAGATTGGTAAGAATATACCATTTTTCTAAAAGATAATTCTGGACGTATTTTGTTTTTTTATATATTAGTAAATTGTAGGTATCTACCTTTCTTTAATTTCGGTAATTTTCTGATCAGATAAGAATTTAGCTTCACCAAAATTTACTTTTAATTATGATAATTTATACTAATTTTAAAAATAGTTACTATGCCATAATCCTGAACTGGTGAAAATTTTATGATACTTATTTGTGACATTATTTTTTCAAATAGTATGACAATACTTTTTACCTCATTTAATCATAGTTATTTTGTTATCTATACCCTAAATAATAGCACCAATTATATTTAAAGTTACCCTAAATGCTGTGGGATTTGAAGAATAATTAGCTCAACATTTATTACCATCATTAAAAATTCCCAGTGTACTGCTGCATGGATAATTCACCAAACAGGAAAAAACGTTATTAGAGAATTAGTAGAAGCAGGGGGTCACCAATTACTATTTTTGCCAAAATACTCTCCTGATTTAAATGACTAAGAACATGATTTTAGTGCATTAAAAAGAGCTAGAATGTATTCACCTATCAATACATATCGATTTGGAAATTATTCGTAATTATTGTGCAAAATAGTATCCCATCCTTATTTAAAATAACTATACAACAGTTTTCATGTCGGTAGACCACAGTAGGGATGTTGCATGCAACGTCCCTACAAGGTTTTGGTTATGGCGATATAGTTCATCAATTTGAAAAGCGCTGTAATATTCATTTTTCTGATTTTGACTGGAGATGTAATTATTACTATAGCAATCCTATTTTATTGGTGACAAAAATCTTACTGCTTTTTAGAAAACAAGCAACAGGCAACAGTTAACAGGTAAGATTTTCAACTTTTTTATCTACTTTTTGATTTGCCGCAACCTATGGGGGGATTGCTATATAATATTCATTTTTTTGATTTTGACTGGAGATGTAATTATTACTATTATATTTATTACGACCAATTTAGGATTGCTATAAAATACTAATTAGAAAAAATCTTGTATATTAATGTCATTATTGGAATTTTCTGACAATTTTTCATCCCTGTTTATTCCTGATACATCTTCCGGATTATTTTCATTACTTTTTTGTTGATTTTTCCATTTTTCTCCTGGTTCAGCAGCAAGTTTAGGAGTAGAATTATTAACTCCATAAATTGGCTCTGACTGAATATTTTTCAACTGGGAAACTTCTGGTTTTTCCCCTTCTTGAAATTCCACAGACTCTTCCACATCATTTTGTTGACAATTATCCCATTTTACCTCTGGTTCGACATCAGGTTTAGCGGATTTTGGGTAGGGCAAGTTATTCTCCCAATTATTAATATTATTTTGTTTGTCATTATCCCATTTTACCCCTGGTTCAGCTACAGCTTGAGCCGCCGGATTATTAGTTCCATAATTAGGTTCTGGTTTAATAATTTCTAACTTCTCAAACTCTGATTTTTCCTGTTTTTGCTCTTGAGATTGAGGAGATTTTCTTAGCTTAACTCCACCTCTACGTCTACGAGAAGTCTGCTCTTCAGTAGTATCTTCCGCCACAACTTCATACAAAATTGCCAACTTATTTTTATTGCTACCTCGACGCAAAACTCGACCCAATCTTTGAATATATTCTCGTTCACTACCTGTACCAGACAAAATAATTGCTACCCTCGCATCAGGCACATCAACACCTTCATTTAAAACATGAGAAGCTACAATAGTTTTATATTCCCCAGTCCGAAATTTACTCAAAACTTCATGGCGTTCTTTTACAGGTGTTTGATGAGTAATTGCTGGAATTAAAAAGTCATAAGAAATTCGATAAACTGTAGTATTATCAGCCGTAAAAATTAAGGTACGTTCAGGAAAATGTTGAGCAAGTAAATTACTTAAAGTTCGTAATTTTCCCTCAGTACCAAGAGCAATATCTTTAGCTTGACGGTGAGCTAACATGGCTCGACGACCAGCAGTGGAACGAGCACTGGCTATAATAAAACTTTTCCAACCATTTACCCCACCTAATTTAATATTAGCCTGTTTTAAAAAGTCATTTCTAATTGTCATTAACTTGTTATATTCTTCCCGCTCCTGTTGCGAGAGTTTGACCATTATTTGCACAATTTTATGGTCAGCTAAAGCGGCACCTGCTAACTCTTCAGGAGTTTTGCTGAAAACCGTAGGTCCAATTAAATAATTTAGGTCAGAATGACGACCATCAGAACGGTTAGGAGTAGCAGTCAGACCGAGGCGATAAGGAGCGATCGCGTATTCGGCTATTACCCGATAAAAATCAGTGGGCAAGTGGTGACATTCATCAAAAACTAATAGAGCATATTTATTTCCTATCGCCTCCGCATGAATAGTTGCACTATCGTAAGTTGCCACTAAAATTGGTGTTTGCTCTCTAGAACCACCCCCCAGTAAACCCACCTCCACATCAGGAAAAGCCGCGTTTAAATGTGCATACCATTGGTGCATTAAATCTAAGGTAGGCACTACTATAAGGGTACTGCGCGGAGTTGCCTGCATTGCCAGTTGTGCTAAATATGTTTTACCCGAAGCCGTCGGAAGAATGACAACTCCATTTCTACCACTTTGTTTCCAAGCGTTCAATGCAGCTTCCTGATGGGGATAGGGCAGCATCTCAAAACTAGGAATGAGTTCTACAGGTGCAAATTCTTTAGCTTTGTCAACAAAGTCTATTTTTTCTGCTTTTAATAATTCTACTAAAGGGCGATAGTCTATTGCCCGAACCCGAAATTTTTCTACCCGGTCATCCCAGGTGGCGTAGTCTATCCAAGCTTTTCCCTGGGGCGGGGGATGGAGGATAAGAGTGCCGCGATCGAATGAGATTGTTGATTGACGATACATTATTTCGCTGATTTAACAATAACCTAGATGAAAATCCTGTTTATATCATATCGGTTTGAATACTGAGCACCTAACTATTAACAATGAGCATTTTATATTCGGCCACAAAGCAGCTCTGAAAGAGGCTACTTATTAATCCTTTTCTTTAATGATTTTGGCGCATCAATTTTTTAATCATCCAAAGTAAAGAAATTTTTATAAGCTTGGTTTAAACCTCTCAAAGATTGCTCTCCATGGTACAACTGAAACTGCTGATAACCACTCTTTATCTTCAATCTTTTTAGCTTGAGTAATAAAAAGCTTTTGTAGTTAACAATTAGTTGGTTTCTTTTCTCCTAATTTATATTTTTCACTAGGCAAACTAGACTATCATTCCAAACAACACGGACATAGCCATACCCTCCCTTTGCTAATCGTTTTTTTGTCCCAGTGTTGGATATTAACGAAACTTCAATCTAGCCTTCATAATCTGAGTTTTTAACTATTAATATTTACCATTACATGCTTATTGAAAAAAAAAAACAAAAAGTCGCCCTAGAATGGCGAGGCTTCAGACCCAATTTTTTTGTGATTTTCCTGTTCCCTATCTAAATCAAAAAAATTATAGATTGTAGATAGGGTAGATTGAAATTACTTTTCAATCTTCACAGAAATAATTTTGTCACCCTTACGAATAGCATTGACAATATCCATATCTTCTGTTTTTCCAAAAGTTGTATGAACTCCATCTAAATGAGGTTGGGGAGAGTGACAAATAAAGAATTGACTGCCACCTGTATCTTTACCAGCATGAGCCATGGATAAAGTTCCTTCTAAATGTTTATTACTATTAATTTCACATTTGATTTTATAACCAGGGCCACCTGTACCCGTACCTTCTGGGCAACCTCCTTGAACCATAAAATCAGGAATAACACGATGAAAATTTAAGCCATTATAAAATCCTTTTTCACTTAATTCAACAAAATTCTTCACAGTATTGGGAGCATCACTATCAAACAATTCTAGATTGATTTTGCCCTTTTCTGTTTCCATGATAGCTCGTGTCATTTTTGGAATTTCTCCTAAAGTTAATTAGCGATATTATACGCCATTTGCCAAAAGTCTTGTTCTAGTCTAGCGACATTTAAAAAAGTAGCTTCAGATTGACTTTGTATTGTTTTTGAGGCACTTTGTAACACCTCATTAGCTTGTGCCTCTAGTAGTTTAACATAGTTTGTAAATTCTGAATTTCCCCAACGGTTGGCAAATTCATTATAAGGCTGAGGCATTTTTCCTGGCAGTTGCCAACCTTGATTATAAGCAAATTCAATTTCCCACAATGCAGTTGCCTGTAATGGATATGGCATTTCAGTTAGCTTATTCATAAAACTACAATATTCTGTACAAGTAGATTGTTTTTCAATATTCAAATCTAATTGTCTTTCTGTTGCTTTAACTTCAAACCAATTTAGTTCATCTTGGAGAGCATTTAGTCCCCTAAGAATTACATCAAAATGAGAGATTGGAGCATAAGTTAAAATTCTACCTACCATCCGAGTAAATTCCACAACAAATAGATAATCTTGTACTATCCAGGTGTTAAATTGTTGAGGTTTAATAGTACCTAATTTACATTCATTTAAAAATGGGTGTATAGTGGCTAATTTCCATTCTTGAGAGTATTTGTTTAATAGTTCTTGACAGTTCATCCTCTTACCTTTTGCTGACAACTGAAATAACTCAATTCTTTTTCAATAGATATTTTTCAACTATAGCTTAAGAATCTATCTCTGCTAATTCTAACCATCTTTCTGTAGCAATATCAATCTCTTGTCCTAAACTTTCTACCTTTTCATGAAGTTTTTGAACTTCGCTGACCTCTGCTGGAGGTGCATTATAAAGTTCATTTTCCGCCTCAGCTTTCTCAGTCTCTAACTGAGCAATTTTTTTCTCTAAGTTCTCATATTCTCGCTTCTCTTTTGACGAGAGTTTTCTTTGTCCAGTTTGATCACGAGAAACCCTTTCTAATTTTTGCTGTTTAGACTTAGTTGCCTTTGACTTTTCTTCAACTTCTACAGATTTTTTTGCTGCAGCTTCTACTTCTTTATAATCTAAATAAAGTGAATAGTTTCCGGGATATTGTCGCAAAATTCCTAAGCCTTCAAAAGAAAAAATACGATCTACAGTCCGGTCGAGAAAATAACGATCATGAGAAACTACAATTACACAGCCATTAAATTCTTCTAGATACTCCTCCAACACTGCCAAAGTTTGTACATCCAAATCATTAGTCGGTTCATCCAAAATCAAAACATTAGGGGCACTCATCAATACTTTTAACAGAAATAATCGTCTTTTTTCCCCACCAGAAAGTTTATAGATAGGAGCATATTGTTGATTACCTGGAAACAGAAATCTTTCCAGCATTTGAGAAGCACTAATTTGACTACCATCTGCAGTTTTAACATATTCTGCTACATCTTTTATATAATCTATCACCCGTTGATTTTCAGTCCCAGCATCCAGCAAATTTTCTGAATGTTGGTCAAAATAACCTATATGTATTGTTGTCCCAATTTCTACTTTGCCAGAATCAGGTTTAACCCTACCTGTAATAATATCCATTAAGGTTGATTTTCCCATTCCATTACTACCAATGATTCCCACTCTATCTTCAGGTACAAATTCATAAGTAAAATCTTTAATTAAAGTTCTACCATTATAAGATTTAGAAATATTTTCTAGCTCAATAACCTTTTTGCCAATTCGACGACCGGCAGTAGAAATATCCACCTTTCCTAAACCTTCTTTAAATTCTCTTCCTGCCATTTCTTCTATGCGTTGAATCCGAGCTTTTTGTTTAGTACTGCGAGCTTTTGGTCCTCGTTTTAACCATTCTAATTCCCTGCGTAATATACCTTGATGTTTCTTTTGAGAGCTAACAATTGATTCTTCAGCTAAAGCTTTTTTTTCTAAATAGTAGGAATAGTTACCGGAATAAGTGTAAATATCCCCTCTATCTATTTCCAGAATTTTATTAGTAACCCGGTCCAGAAAATAACGGTCATGAGTAATTAATAAGATAGCTCCATAAAAAGTCTTCAAGTAACTTTGTAACCACTCTACAGACGTAGCATCTAAATGGTTTGTTGGCTCATCCATCAACAAAACATCAGGTTCAGAAAGTAAGGCTGTCCCTAAAGCAATTCGTTTACGATAACCCCCAGATAAATTACCAACTTTAACCTCAAAATCTTGAATTCCTAATTGACTCAGGATGATTTTTGCCTTAGTTTCTAATTCCCAAGCATTAGTAGTATCCATCTTTTGAGTTACTTCTGAAAAACGTGCCATTAACTGATTATCTTCTGGATAATGAGCTAGTTTTTGTGATAGTTCTTGGTACTCTTTTACCACTGCCATTTGTTGACCACTATCGGTAAAAACTTGTTCTAATACGGTGTTATTTTCATCCAAATCTGGTTGCTGAGGTAAATAAATAATCCTGAGGTTTTGATTAACTAAAATTTGACCGCTATCTGTGGGTTCTAGACCAGCAATTATTTTTAATAGAGTTGATTTTCCTGAACCATTTGTACCAATTAAACCAACTTTGTCGTTAGAGTCTAAACTGAAGCTTGCATCTTTTAAAATTTCTTTGATGCCAAAGTCTTTTTTTACTGATTGAAGTGTGAATATACTCATTGGTTAATTTAAAAGTAAAAAGTAAAAAATAGTTTTGTAGTACTTAATTAGAGTTTTGTAGTAATTAATTAGTAGGTAATAATTCAGTTATTAACTATTTCATAAATAATGAATATACACTCTCTATATAAAGGCCATTTTAGTTATCAGTTATTAGTGCCTCTTACTAAATTAGGAAGCAAGAAAATCAGATAAGTACCCGTGCCAAATTAATTTAACATTTTTCAGGGAGTAGGAAGTAAGGGTAAAAAATATACTTGATAATAATTTGGCTTAACTACTTAACCGACCCACCCGCAGATCTTCATATATCTTTATGTATATTTACATTTTCAAAGAGACTTATACGAATAATATTCCTTCTAGAACTCAATATCAATAAAGTTTATCAATAACTAATTTTTAATGAGAATGAGAAAGTTAGTTATGATTCTTTATCATAGTGAAAATTGATGCTATAGCTATAAAGCTTTCAGGGTTAGAATTTAGGGCTATAGATTAATAAAACTTATCAATTTAATGTTAAGAAGGGCGGAATATGGGAGTTAATTTAAGCAACCAATATACAGTTAATTCTACTTGACTACTTATTTCTTTTTTTACAACCTTAATAGGTTTGGTATTAGATAGTGCGAACTTCTTTATGAGGTAATAAGTAAATTATGCCTGAAATTATCGTTAAAGCAACAGAAACCCAAAACATAACTATCCCTATAGTTGCTAAAATTTTAGGTAAAGGAGTAATTAATAAAGCCACAGCAATAATTTGACTTATAGTTTTTAATTTACCCCAAATATTAGCTCCTGAAATTTTGCTTTGATTAACACGCCAACCAGCTATAGTTAACTCTCGACCTAAAATTAAAAATACTCCCCAGGCAGGAACCTTACCTAATTCAATTAATGCTAATAAAGGTGCTAATATCAACAATTTATCTACTAAAGGATCTAAAAATTTACCTAAGTCAGTGACTTGATTAAGTTTTCGTGCTAAATAACCATCTAAAAAATCTGTAGCTGAAGCAATTAAAAAGATAATTAAACATATCCAAAGATTCTGATTAGTTGGAGTATTGAGAGTGTAAAGAATGATAGGTACTCCCAACAGACGAGAAAAGGTAATCCAGTTAGGTATGTTCATAATTGAAGAAGGAATAAGGAAGAGGGAGTAGACATTATTATATAGCAATCTAACTATAGGTTTTAAGGTTTTATCTAATACTATTTCTCAAAAACTTTTCAATCTGTATCTTGAGCCAGAAACCCACTCCTAACTCCGATGGTGGAGGGGGAGTAACTAAAACAGTTGCATACAGCCTCGGTATTGTTAAATTTTATTAATCTTATAGAAAAACATAAAAAAATAACAAAAAATATCTGAGACTGGGATTAGTTAAATTCCCATAAATAGGTTTATGAATGAAATGATCTGAATTCTGCAAAATATTATCGGAGTTTGTTACAAGACAGCTTGGAATATTTGGAAACCGGGAGAGTTAGATGCTTATCAACTACCCAGTGGAACAATTATTGTTAAGAATAATATCAACTCCTCTCAATTATTTATTTGTTCAAGTAGCCATTTATTGTAGAGTTTCTAGTGCTGAAAACAAGCCTAATCTTGAATCTCAAGCTGAAAGACTACTTAATTATTGCTATGCACAAAGGTTCTTCTGTTGTCAGGGTTGTTAAAGAGGTAGGTAGTGGAGTAAATGATAATAGACCCTTAGTTGTCAAGCTATAATAGAGCTTGATGTCCAAATAGAGTGGGAAAATCGGATTTGGAGGCCAAGCCTCTACAGTTTTGCTCATAAGTTATGTAGGATTGCTATATGTTAGTATATTCAGGTTTTCCTCTGGGTTTTAATTGAGTGACTGCGATAATCATTAAGATTGATTTTATGATATATGTATCAAGAGAAGAAGCGAAGCAATTATTAGATCGTAATATTTTTTTTCAAGATTAGGAGCAAGATTTTTGAGAAATCAATCCAAAAAGCGGCGAGATTTTGGACAAAAATGAAATGGGATTGCTATAGTTATTCTATGATGCACTAAAACTTAAAGATTAAGATTTATCTAAAAATATAGTCATTTAATTTAAGAATGAAACAAATTTCCCCCTGAAATTATTTCGTAGCAATAAGCCCTCGTCTCAAGCGCAAGTTAAACAACTATAAAAAGAAAAAAAAACTTGAAAAATACAGGAAGAAAATAGTCTATATACTAGCTGTTTTTTTCTCATCATTAAATCAAAGATTGTCACATGAGTCTCCCATAACTATTTTAATATGGAAATAGATGAAGATATTGAAGCTTTCCTAGTTGAAAGCTATGAAACTCTCGAGCAGCTAGAGAGTGATTTGCTCAAACTAGAAAAACATCCGCCCAATCCTGAATTGATACAACGTATTTATCGATCGCTTCATACCTTAAAAGGAAATGCCGGATATCTCAATTTGGATATTCTTCCATCTGTAGCTCATGGAGGAGAAAATTTATTAACCAGTTTGGAGAATGGTCAAATTATTTTGACTCCTCAGATTATGAGCCTTTTACTTCAGGTCATTGACGCGATTCAAAAAATTCTCGCCTGTCTTGAAACAAGGGCAGAAGAAGGGCATCATGATTATAACTCCCTTTTAGAGAGTTTGGCAAATGCTGTCTTATCACAACAAACTGAAAAAGCTCAAACAGAAGTTTCTTCAGCTCCTAAAAACCCTTTGTCTGAGTTGGAACAAGTAGACAGTTCCCATCAGTTATTAACCATCAGGGATGGTCAGCAAAAAGCTTCTATTGAGGAACAACCACTTTTTGGGGAGACGGAGCAATTATCCAATATTCCAGAAACAACTTCTAGATATCCCATTACAGCAAATTTATGGCAAGATACTACTACCTATTCAACTGCAAATATCTCAGATAGTTACATTAGAGTAGATGTAAAACTGCTCGATAAATTGATTAATTTGGCAGGGGAGTTGGTCGTATGTCGCAACCAAATTTTGGAATTTAGTAATAAACAGACTGATACTTTTTTTGCTGATACTTCCCAACGTTTAGACTTAATAACAAAAAAATTGCAAGAAGGGGTAATGAGAACCCGAATGCAGCCAATTGCTAAAATTTGGAGGAAATTTCCTAGATTAGTGCGGGATTTATCTATATCATTGGGTAAAGAAATAAATTTAGAAATGGAAGGGGAAGAAACAGAGCTAGATACAACTTTAATTGAAGCTATTTCATCTCCCCTAACTCATTTAGTGCGTAATTGTGTAGATCATGGTATTGAACTACCCAATATTAGAATCAATAAAGGTAAACCCCCTATCGGTAGACTTTCCTTAAGAGCTTTCTATCAAAGTGGTTATGTCAATATAGAGGTTGAGGATGACGGGATAGGAATTGATGCGCAGAATATTAAAACTAAAGCTCTTGAAAATAATTTAATTACTGATAAACAAGCATCCTGTTTAACTGAAAATGAGGCATTAAACCTAATTTTTATTCCAGGATTATCTACTGCTCAACAACTCACCAAAATCTCAGGACGTGGAGTTGGGATGGATGTAGTCCTAAATAAAATCAAAGGAATTAGTGGCACTATTAATATTTCTAGTCAAGTTGATCAGGGGACTACTTTTAAATTAAAAATTCCCCTGACTCTTACTATTATCCCTGCCTTAATTATTACTAGTAATGGCGATCGCTATGCCATTCCCCAAGCTAGTTTATTAGAATTAGTACGTCTGGAAGGGGAAAGTGCTAAAAAAGCCGTAGAAATGTTTCATGATATCCCTATTTATCGGTTGCGAGATCATCTTCTGCCTCTTATATATTTAAAGGATGTATTACAATCAGAAGTCAACCAGTTCCACCGTTATCCTCTTGCTACTCCCTGGTTAGAGAATTCCAATCTTAAGGGACAAAGTCACGATTTCGATATTCTAAATATTGTTGTCCTGCAAGCAGGAAATCAGTCTTTTGGTTTAGTGGTTGATACTATTAATGATACCCAAGAAATTGTGGTTAAACCTCTAGGAAGACAGTTCAAAGAGATTTCTTGTTTTGCTGGAGCCACAATTATGGGGGATGGAATAGTAGCATTAATTTTAGATATTCATGGATTAGCTGAAACTGTTAATATAATTTCAGAAGAAACAGATTTGCAGACAATAAAACTACAAACCGAATCTCAAAAAGCTTCTGAGAAATTGGAGATGTTATTGTTATTTCTTGGATGTGATAACCGACGGATGGCTATTACTCGGTCTAAGGTTGTTCGTTTGGAGGAATTTCCCATTACTTCTGTAGAATGCATTGGTAATCAAAAGATAATTCAATATCGGGAACAAATCTTACCTTTGATTTATTTATCAGAGCTTTTCAGTAGTAATCAATTATCTCCTCAAAGCCAAAATGTTTCTGAATTATCAAATATTCAAGTGGTGGTAGTCATAGATGAGAATAATTTAGTAGGATTTGTAGTGGAACAAATTGTGGATATTGTAGAGCAAGAAGTTAAGATTAAAGGTACTGCTACTGAAAAAGGAATTGATTATCTGGCAGTTATTCAGGAAAAGCTAACAGAAATTTTGGATGTAGAAGAAGTGATTAAGATGGCTAATTTAAAATTTTTATCGAATTTTAAAGCTCAGTTGCCAGAAAAACAAGTTACCGTTTCTATTTAAGAAATATGGGATAAGTTGGGTTGGGCTTCGCAATATATTTCCATTTCCCCGGGTGAGATGAAAAGTGAAACTCCTCTACAAAAGCTATAATTCCCTTGTTGACATCCTCCCCGGCCTAAAGCCACGGGGAAACAACCGAGCTTTAGCTCCGATGCGGGTTGACGTTTCACAGGCTGCCGCTACTTTGGCAGTAGTCTTACATTTGCCGACCAGTCAGTTTTTTGTCTCGGTAAACCCACCCGAGACTGATATATTTCTTGTGAACTAAAAAGCAAAAATAACATAACCTGTGAAAAAAATCAACTAAAAAGTCCCTCGCTTATGGGCGAGGCTTTAAACCCAATTTTTCGGTAATATTATCTCCGGATAATTAGGGCTGGCTGATTAAATATAAAAGCATTGACTCATATTAGTCAAAGCCTTTTTGTTGTCGAAAAAAGTACCTAATTTTAGGTCCAACAAGGGTGAAAAATTTAGTATTTTGTGCCCTCCCTAGGCAGAAAAATCAAAAGGCTTTTCAGCAAACCCTAATAAGTTATCAAAAAGACTTTTTTATGATACTAGTTTTATCAAATATAGCTACACATTATATTTAAGAATGAAATCATATAATCCGATGAAATAAAGCTGTGTAGTCTACGTTAATGAAATTGGTCAACTCATTATTTATCTAAACATATATTTAAGTATAAAAAATGGAGATTCCAACCATAAAAACGACCCAAGAAAATAAAATTTGTACTTTTTATCTGGAGAAACTACTATTGGGAATAGAAGTACAAAAAGTGCAAGAAATTATTCGTTATCAAAAGATCACTCATGTTCCTTTATCATCACCGGAAGTTGCCGGATTAATTAATCTTAGGAGTCAAATTGTGACTGCGATTGATTTACGAAGGAGAATGCAGTTAAATGATCATAAAATAGAAAAATTACCTATTAATGTGATAGTAAGTTTGGCAAATGAAACAATTAGTTTATTAGTTGATAAGGTAGGAGATGTCATTGATGTATCTCAAGATAATTTTGAACTGCCACCGAAAACATTGAGAGGAAAAGTACGGAGATTAATTAGAGGCGCTTATAAGTTAGAAAAACAACTTTTACTAATTCTTGATGTGGAAAAAGTAGCTGATATATAGTCATTTTCATTTAGATTGAGAAAAGTATTTATTGCTATAACTCGCGTTTTAGCAGAGAAAGTTTTCCATTTTTATTTGAAATGACTATAAATGTTACTTAGATGAAACTTTGTTTCCTAATTTGTTCTTCTGGGCCAGAACCTATTCTCCCTCCTTAGGTTATAACCCACATTCCGCACTTCTTAACATTAAATTGATAAGTTTTATTAATCTATCGTCCCGAATTCTATCCCTGAAAACCTTATAGCTATAGACATCAACTATTATAGAGAATTATAACTAATTTTCTCATAAAAAATTGGTTATAGATAAAGTTTATCAATAATGCTATGATATTAAAAATATTAAAAGTCGATTACTATGTTCTCAAAATAGTCAAGAGACAACCATTGAATACATCCAAAAATAATTGATTCCTAAAATTCTAGTTTTTTGTGCCTGCACAGTTACTTTACTCAAACAGTGTTTTGTCCCATCTATCACTTCTCACCTATAAAAATATTCCCACTCAACTCTTATCCTTTAAAGTAAAGATTTTAGTGATTGGGGTTTCTATAGGAGGACCATTAGCCTTATCCCAGCTTTTACAAGGGTTTCCTAGAAACTTGAGGGTTCCTATTGTGATTGTCCAACATATGCCTCCTGTATTTACCACTCGTTTAGCTGGAAGATTATCTTCTCAATGTCAAATTCCCGTACATGAAGCAAAAGACGGAGATGTGATTAAACCTGGAGAAGCTTGGCTCGCACCAGGGGATTATCATATTATTTTAGTGAAGGAAGGTACACAGGTTCGTATTCATACTATACAAACCCCTCCTGAAAATTCTTGTCGTCCGGCGGTGGATGTTTTATTTCGTTCGGTAGCTAAAGTTTATCTAGGTGGTGTGCTTGGGGTTGTATTAACAGGTATGGGTAAAGATGGACTCCACGGTTGTGCTTCTATTCGTCAAGTGGGAGGACAAGTTTTAGTCCAAGATGAAGCTAGTAGTGTAGTCTGGGGAATGCCAGGAATAGTTGCCAATGCGGGACTTGCTGATCAGATTTTGCCTTTAAATAAATTAGCTGAAGAGATTATGCGTAGAATTAATTGATTAGGGAGTCAGTAGTCAACAGTTGGGGAGAAATTGATTAATATCTTAATACTCGGTAAGAAAGGTTTGATGTTTGATTTATTATACTTATCTAAACTTGATATTCAATTCTACATTCCGCACTTCAAAATGTAGTACTAAAATATCATAATAGCTTTTACTATTTTGTCAATCCTGACTTTTTCGATATTTTTTTTCTTCTATTAATTTGTTGATTTTATAAATTATTCCTATGTCATCAATGATTCCAGCTAATAGCATGTATTTTTTAACTTTTTACTAACATTTTTATTGTTTTATTTATTCAAATTTTTAAGATGTTCTCTGAATTTATGTCTATTAGTTCTGTTGATTTTGAACATATTCGTAAACTTCTTTATGAAAAAACCTCTATGATTTTACCAGATAATAAGGTTTATTTTGTCGAATCTCGTTTGACACCTATAGCTAATTCAGAAAAGCTTAATTCTGTGAGTCAATTAATCGCTCAACTTCGGGCTAATCCTTGGAATGATTTACACAAAAGAGCAATTGAAGCTTTGATTACTACTGAAACATTTTTTTTTCGGGATTATTATCCTTTTGAAGCTCTACGAAAATTCATATTACCAGAATTAATAAATAAACGAAAAATTGACAGTTCTCTTAATATTTGGTCTTCTGCTTGTTCTAGTGGTCAAGAGCCTTATAGTATTGCAATTTTATTACAGGAACATTTTCCCCAAATTAACAGTTGGAATGTTTCAATTATTGCTTCTGATATTTCTGAGGAAATGCTAAAATTATCAAGGATTGGAAATTATAATCATAATCAAGTGAATAGAGGATTGTCAGTTTATTTACGGAATAAATATTTTCAACAGCAGGGAAATAAATGGCAAATCATTCCAGAAATTAGTCGTAGGGTACAATTTCAGCAATTAAATTTATGCAAAATATGGAATAATTTGCCAAAAATGGATTTGATTTTTTTACGAAATGTATTAATTTATTTTGATATTAAGAACAAGCGAAATGTTCTTTTCCAAGTTCGACAGTTATTAAAGCCTGACGGTTATTTATTTCTGGGAGGGGGAGAAACAACGGTTAATATTGATGATAATTTTGAATATGTAAAGTTTGAGAAAGCCATTTGTTATCGGCTCCGAAGTAAGTAGGATTTGCCGAATAAATCAATAATATCAAATATCAAAATAATGTTAAGTTGAAAAGGACCTTAACGTGAAAAAGGTATCAATCCTAAATTACTAATGGTTCTAGCCCTTTTTAGGGCATCCACGTAATTCCCTTGTTTAGACTGACTTTGATAAAGTAATGCTATATTTAGGTAAAATTTCAGCTATTAAGTGATTAATATGATATCCGGATAATCAGCACTTATAGCGGTTTTCAAATTGATGAACTACATCACCATAACCAAAACCTTGTAGGGACGTTGCATAAGGGCGTCCCTACTGTGGTCTACCAACATGAAAACTGCTGTAAAAAGTTTTGTTTGTAGTAGGGCAAAAACTATATTTGCGTTTAGGAGTAAATCCCTAGTATTAACTTTAATTATCACTATTCAACCGGAGATAATATAACACAGGTATAATAACCTCTTTCCTAAAGGAATTTTCCCTCACCTGAAGCAGGCAAAATTCAGAAAAATTAATACTTGTAACCATTCTCCATTGCCCCTAAACCTATTCCCTTCCCTCAATATTTAACTTTTTCAGCCAGCCCTATTTAGAGACCCAAACTACAGTTTCTCAAATTTAAACTGATTTACTAATGCTTGTAAGTCGCCCGCTGTTTTGGATAACTCAGTTGCAGACTGTTGGGTTTTAGCCGCACTATTATTAGTACTTTGGGCTGCTTGTGCCAGACTAATAATATTATCTGCAATTCCCGATGACTTTTCTGCTGCTTGGTTAACATTACGGGCAATTTCGTTGGTAGTGGCGGTTTGCTGTTCTACCGCTGAAGCAATTGTATTTTGGATGTCGTTAATTTGATTAATAATAGTGGTAATTTGACCGATCGCTTCCACTGCTCCTTTGGCATCTCCTTGGATAGCTTCAATTTTTTGACTAATATCTTCAGTTGCGCTAGCGGTTTGTTTTGCTAATTCTTTAACTTCATTAGCAACTACGGCAAAACCTTTTCCTGCTTCTCCCGCTCTTGCTGCTTCAATGGTGGCATTAAGGGCAAGGAGGTTGGTTTGTTGAGCAATAGAAGTAATGACTTTAATCACATTACCAATTTCTGTACTACTAATTCTTAACTTACCAATTGTTTCATTAGTAGTTTCAGCAGTTTCTACAGCAGTTGTGGCAACTTGAGCAGCATTAGTAGCGTTTTTGGCAATTTCTTGAATACTAGTAGTCATTTCATCCACACCAGTAGCAACTGACTGAACATTGGCGCTGACTTGTTCAGCACTACTAGAAACTGACTCTGCTCGAGTCGAGGTTTCTTGAGATGCTTGGCTCATGGTTTGACTTTCCGCCATCATCTCTTCAGATGATTTTGCAACAGTGATAGCAACTTGAGCAATTTTTTTCACTTGTTCGGTAAGGTTAGCTGCCATTGTATTCACATTATCAGTCAACTCTTTCCATGTTCCAGCAACTCCCTCCACCTTGGCTTGACCTCCTAATCTTCCTTTAGTTCCCACTTCTTTGGCCACCCGCGTGACTT
>JAKQYE010000230.1:0-6330 GCA_023356605.1 Trichodesmium sp. MAG_R02
TATAATTAAGGATGCTTTTGTCTTTTATGTATAACTCAGCTATGGTAATTAAAAAACAGCAACTTAATAATATCGCAATATGGGTGATAGAGGAACAATCCAACGAGTTACCTGGAGCACTTCAGGGAATATTTTTTATGGATGGAAACTCTCTTCCTGATGATTGTATCACTATGTATAACTCAAAATAGGATGCTAAAAATTTAACTTTTTCTGAGGAAAAACTAAATAAATTTTCTCTTTTTTTTTTACTAAAGGAAACCAAAATAAAGCTAGGCTAAACTCTTTTAAAGTCAAAAATATTTGTATATATTTTCCCTTACTTTCTAATTTTATCGGTAGGGGAAAATAATTACTTAATCTTGATATCTGTACAGTTTTATGTACTGATACTCACGTATAATAATATTTGTAATGTTATTACTTGAGTTCATCTCAAGATAATGCTTAATATGGTCTTGATAAAAGCCTAATATCTTCACTTTTATTGATTTTTATTTGTAATTACTAACCCTTTTTTATCATATTTTAAACTATTTCCAAAACTTTTTAAATGAATAAATAATCAACTCAGATGAAGGATAAGATAGAATAGTAAGTCTAAATCAACCTCATGTACGCCCAATAGTGAGAGGAAAAGCAGGAAAAAATACAGAATTTGGGGCTAAATTGTCTGCAAGTTGTATTGATAGATATAGTCATTCTGAATAAGAATGGGATACTTTTTTAGCTAAAACTTTTTCACGGCAAGAAAATCTTGTCTCAAGCTAAATCAGAATGACTATATGTATTTTGACATCGAATAAGTTGGGATAACTATAATGAATCAGGAGATTTAAAGGCTCAAGTAGAAGAATTTAAAAACTCCACAGGTTATTACCCAGAGTCAGTTCATGGCTTTGCAAATTTACAGGACAAGAGAAAACCGCAAATTCTGTCAAGAGAAAGGTATTAGAATCAGTGGTCATCCCTTGGGATGACCCGCAAAAAATATTGACAAAGAAAAGAAAAAACAAGCACAGTTAGATGAAAGTAATGGTCACCATATTGAAGGTAAATAAGGCCCGCGCAAAAAGAGGATTTAGCTTGGAGAAAGTAATGACTAAACTTTCGGAAACTTCCACAACTGCGATCGCTATTACTTTCTTAGTAATCAACCTTTCTACACTTTTAAAAGAGGCTTATTTATTTGGTACTTTTTTGGAGAAAAAAACTGTTTTTGTCGCCTTTTTAATCATTTAACCTTATGATTGAAGAAATGACGGTAATAAAAAATTATCATCATTTTTTTTTGAATAACCAGTCAACTGTTTTCCGACTTTTTCAGCAAACCCTACTTAAATCTCATACAAATTTTACAATAACGCTACGCCGCACTCTCCAGATCTAAAATATTAGCCATGATACAATAAAAGGATATTTGACTTGAATTACTATTGTTTTTTTGAATAAAATAGTTAGGCGTACGCGGAGCGTGGCGTTAGCCGTATCCCATGAAAACATAGTGAAGTTCGTCGAAACTATCATACGCTATATATAGTGTCTTTGCGTAAGTCCTGTTAATTTTATTATACTCAATTTTTGTTTCAATCTTAATTAAAACGACTATATATTAGCAACAAATATCCTGGATAAGATCGAATTAACTATAGAAGAAATTTCGTCTCAATATAAATAGCAACAATATGTTGAAAGAAGTTTCAGGTTTCTTAAAGACCCTCTATCTTTAACTGATAGTATCTTCCTTAAATCTCCCCGTCGAATCGAAAGCTTTGGGACTAATTATGGGTTTATGTTTATTGTTTAACAATTGATACCAGCGTTAATTACGTCAGACTAATAACTGTACTAAATCTACTGTAAAAAATCAACTAGGTCGCCCTATTCATAGATCTACAAAACGATTGAATACTTCAGTGTTTTTAGTTAATTCATTTACTATTAATTCCGGAGTTAAGAGTGTATCTAATCTCAACTCCGAAGCGTTTAGAATTATTGAAATTTTTGATTCCAAGCTATCAAAGATACCATCTATTCAGTTGAGAAACTTGAGATGAAAAGAGGTAGATAGCCAAAATAATTAATTATTGAATAGTAGTAGAATAAATTGCTTGGCAATGGTTATTGCTCAAGTTATAGGGGAACTTTGGCAATTTTCGAATTAGTCTATTGACGAGTTCTGGCAACTTATACCATTCTATTGATTTGCGTTGGCAGAGCCTAGCGG
The DNA here is from genome assembly GCA_023356605.1 of Trichodesmium sp. MAG_R02. Classification (GTDB taxonomy): domain Bacteria; phylum Cyanobacteriota; class Cyanobacteriia; order Cyanobacteriales; family Microcoleaceae; genus Trichodesmium. The sequence goes on from JAKQYE010000230.1 coordinate 2,228, forward strand.
TAGCTATATCGCTTCAATCCCCATACTATAAGTTTAAACACTTACTCAAGTTTTACCCTCTTTGTCTACTACATTTTGTCGCACGGAATGTGGGTTTAATACACATGGCTCAGGCGGGATTTGAACCTGCGACCTTGGGCTTATGAGTCCCCTGCTCTAACCACTGAGCTACTGAGCCTAATTTTCTGCCACTTATAATAGTACCATAGATGACTAGATTTTCGTCAATCATTTAAGGATTTTTTTTTGCAGACGACATCAAGCTGAAGTACAAACTTTTCTTGTTTGTTAATTTCCATTCTTATAATTAGAAATAGGAATTGTTAAATGATAGTGCAGTTTGAGCTTCTTGCTTCCCAATCTAGCTGTTACGCCAGATACGCAAGTGGCCAACAGAATAAGCCACTATTCAAAGTCTCGGAATACCCGAGGGCGACTTACCAAAAATTCTTGTGGGTCTTTATTTATGCTTTCAAGTTTGAACTACTCATTGACCATGGGTTTCCCAAATTCCCCTCTCAACGGGAAGAGTTTCGACAAACCTCTTCTTTTCTAAAGTATTTATGAGACTTGGCGAGTATTCAAACCTCTTCTTTTATAACACAGATTGTCCCCTGCTTATTTATGCCTAAGCTTTAAACCCAACTTTTCGGTAAATCAATGGGGTTCGGTAAATCAATGGGGTATTGAACCACATTAATTTACCGTCAATTCATCCCATGCGCTTCTCACAGATTATGGTGTGAGGCTTATCAAAACTCTAGCTAATTATAAGCCATTCCAGAAGGTAGATAGGCCATCGGGTTTACTGCTCCATTCGCCTTAGTATGGATTTCAAAGTGTAAGTGGGGTCCACTGCTACGGCCTGTACTCCCCATTTTAGCAATTAGCTCACCCTGAGAGACTGTTTGACCTTTTCTAACTAAAATTTTGCTGTTATGAGCATAAATTGTCAGGCTACCATTAGGATGTTGAATTTCTACCAAATTACCATAACCCCCACTATTCCAATCAGCATAAGTAACAATGCCAGGAGCTGCTGCAACAATTGGTGTCCCAGTAGGTGCTGCTATATCAATGCCCCTATGCATTCTTCCCCATCGCCAACCATAACCTGATGTAAGAGTCCCTCTAGCAGGCCAGGTATACCCGGTAAATTCCATTGAGCCACTGGGTAAATAGGTATCAGCTTTACCCAAAGGTGGCCAATCTGGAGAAACCATTTTTCCAATTGAAGGACTATTCAGAATCTGAGCCGCATTACCTCTTGTTGGTGCTGCCGCCATGAGCGATGACTCTTGAGATTCAATAGTTTGAGCTGCTACGAGTAACTCTTCCATTACTGCACCAGAATTCCTTCTTTCTGGTTGATTAGTTTCTATCCCTTCAGACCATTGTCTGGTTTGGGTTTGACTAATGTCTTGCTGATAAGTTGGCTTTAAGTATCCATTATTAATAGGAACTTGATGGTTAACAGATAGGTTATTTCTTGAAGATAGTGGTAATGGTACTGGGATATTTATTGATTCTGAATTAGTGAGTTGAGATTCTTCAAAATGTTTTCGATCATTATATTCCTGTTGTAGCCTAGTAATTTCTGACCTTAAACGATTAGCATAAGGATTTTCTTGATTATTGCTTGGAGTTACTATTGTTGATTCACCATCTTGGATCTCTCTTTTCACAGGCAATGGGTGAACAAGTTGATTATTACTCAGATGGATTTGACTTTCTAACTCTGTAGAATAATTTGACCTAAACACCTTTGACTCTAGATGAGTAGGCCATACTTTGCCATTTACTAAGGGAATTTTAGGGCTATGGGTACTAACAGACTGTTCTGAAGCTATAAATTCTTTTGATTTGTGATTTATTTGATAGTCTTGATCTGTAGCTTGAGACTCTGAAACAATATGTGAATTGTCTGTTATTAAAACTAATGGTTCGCTAATACTGGATATATTGTATGATGAATAATCGGGTCTTATGGCGGGTATCTTGGCTTCTCGAAAATCAGACTGATTCTTTGTGGTTTCTTGGGAAAGTTCTGCAGATTCTTGTTTTCCAGAAAAATTTGACTCTAGGTGAGTATAATTCCCACCTCTATAACCTGGTAGAGTTAATGATGTAGAAGATGGCTGCTGAGGAATTTTCAGTAACTTTGCAGCTTCAATTATGTCTGGATCTGTGATTTGATTAATTTGAGCCAATGATCCAATAGATACATTATGCTGATTAGCAATTAAACTAAGTGTGTCCCCGACACGCACTTTGTACACTAATGAAACTGGTGTATATGTTATGTCTGAGTCTAGAACCACTACTCCTTTTTGTTTTGTTCCTTTAATATTAATGGACTCTTGAGAAATATCTGGTTGAGCCTCAGTTACTTGTTGAGGACCAGAACTATTATTTAGTTTAGGGATAGTAGTTTCTAGTGATGCTTCGACAAAAGCTAAATCTTGTGATTTCTGATATGTATTTTTTTCCAGGAATTTCTTTTTTGATAGCTCAAAAGGTTTTCCTATAGATTCAAAAACAAACTCCTCATACTTCCACTCCTCCGAACTTTTGGCTGGGTGTTTCTTTTGTTTTTGAACAGTGCTAATTCCTGTTTTTAACTGCTCAAGTACCTGGCCATGACTATTGATAGATTTCTTAAGTTGTACTTTGCTTAGAGACCCTAAAGGAAGCAACTTATTGCTTTGTTCTATATTCAGGCTTTTTTGTTTAAGTTCCACAGGGAAAAAAGACTCATCTCCTCGTTTTTGTCCTGAGAGCAGAACAGTTTCAGATTGAGTTATAGCTACTTTAGGATTATCATTTCCGTGAGTATCTAAATAGCCCCATTTTTTTGGCAGTAGACCTGTTGAGCTATTAACCCTAGTAAAATTCAGTTCTGGAATTCTTACTTCAGAAGAATATGAATATAGTTGATTTGTATCAACTTGAGGAAGTTCTGTTGCTACTGCACAGTCAGTTTCACTAAGGAAGAGGATGCTAGATGCACCCACTGTAGTTGAGATAGCCGCAAGTCCAATCATTGCTACTGAGGAACAAGTCTTGCTACTACCTGTATTTGTTTGTTGAGTTTCTTCCATACCTGCTTTTGTGTGAAGTTCGCACTGAGGAACAGACTTAGTTTTATTCGGAAATGTTCGTTTCATAGAACGACCTCCTATCGAAAATCGTTTAACTGTCCTGATCCTTTTTTTTGTCAATGATCTGGGTCGCTATATATATAGATCCATATCACTTCTAGTCGTAAGACTTAGGCTAGGCTATCTAGCTTCTATAAAAAAAGTAATAGCTATTGTAACTGAATTTTAATGTAATAGCCAAAATTATACAAATAATTAACATTTGAAGAACCAAATTAGATATTATGAGCAATATGGTTGAGCCTAGTTTGCTATGGTTGAGCGTAGTTTGCTATTACTCTGTTTTCAATTAGTAATTAGTCCTATTACATTTATTTATATTTTTATTGGTTCACTCCTGCAGATAATGACTTCGGGACTTGGAAGAGGATTTCAGGCGAAAATATAATTTAAAACTTTTGCATACAACAGCTCGTTATCTTTAACAATTCCTAAAGGAATATAAATTTCTTATGGATACAGACTATGGTAGGCCAATTAACTTTTAAACCATTGGCCGATGAAAACTTTAGCCTTTAGCCTTTAGAAGTCCAAAAAAACTGTTAGCTTTTTGGTTACTAAAGACTACTAATATTAGCATTTTGTGCAGAGTAATTACATAAAAATCAAGGGACAGTTCTTAAGACTACATTAATTCTCATTTGTTCATGGTTCTTACTTCCTAAAAAGGCTTCTTCAGCCAACCCTAGACTAGAGATAAGAGATAGTTTTTTTAAAAATTTAGATTGATACAAGTATTTATTGCTATGACTGAGTTTCAGCAAAAAAAGTTTTCCACTCTTATTTAAAATGACTATATTAGTTCTTATGGCAGTTGTATAGAAAATATCTACATAATTAGTCAACAGCTTCGGAAGGGTTTTAATCTTTGATTAATAATAATGATGCTTCTAACTCAGATAACCTAATTGACGCCTAGCTTCAAACAAACCTAAAGCAGCA
>JAKQYE010000230.1:6430-9815 GCA_023356605.1 Trichodesmium sp. MAG_R02
GAAAATATCTACATAATTAGTCAACAGCTTCGGAAGGGTTTTAATCTTTGATTAATAATAATGATGCTTCTAACTCAGATAACCTAATTGACGCCTAGCTTCAAACAAACCTAAAGCAGCACTAACAGAAAGATTTAAACTACGAACCTTTGGCTGTGTCATTGGTATATATAGAGTTGCACTGCAATAGTTTAATACATCTTGTGGTAACCCATTAGTTTCGGAGCCAAATAATAGCCAATCATTTGTTTGATATTGAAATTTGGTATAATTAAAATGTCCCATCTTACTGAAGCCAATTAGTCTTCCACCTTTTTTCTGGTAATAGATTTTAAACTCTGCCAAGTCATTATGATAATTGAGTTTGACGTAAGGCCAGTAGTCTAGACCAGCACGCTTCAAATAGCGATCGCTAATTTCAAAACCCAAAGGCCCTACTAGATGTAGTTCTGTATCGGTAGCAGCACAAGTACGTGCAATATTTCCTGTATTTTGGGGAATTCGTGGATAGACTAGGACAATATGAGGCATGAAACCAATGAAATATTTTGACATCCATCAAATCACGGGGAGCAAAAGGGTTGATCAATGGATCTGTATTTTTACACCGAATAAGTTGGAGCAACTTTAACAAATCAGAAGATTTAAAAGCCCAATGTAGGAGCTTTGAAAAACTACATGGGTTTCTATCCACTCAACCCTTTTATGATTTTAATCAGCAAACCCTAATAAGAACTAGCTGATTAAATCTAGAAAAAATGGACACTAGAAATTTAAGGTATTTTAATTGGAAATTGTGCCCTATATATGAGCTAAAATGTGTTTCTAATTATTGAGGTGTCTATTTACAGAACTATGTACACAAAAGTGGACTAACCAAATACCATACCAGAAAATTTTGAACTGTCGTTAAATGACCAATTGCCCCCAGACAATCCCTGAATAATGGTTGGTAGTGTCTAATTGTAAAAATCAGTAATAGTATTTTTATTTGAGAATCTTTGACTTCGCACTTCCTCTATATGAAATACTTGGCATTTATATGAAATACTTGGCATTTTCCCGGTATGTATCTGTTAAGTCCCCAATTACTTACTTGAGAGGAAGGATAAAAAATAAATAGTAATACTATTGAACTAGAGTTATGCCACCATTGATTGACACAATTTGTCTTCTAACTCTTCTTCTTGTTGTGCCATCTCCAAAGTTGCGGCTTTAATCACACTCTGAGTGTTTAAACTACTCCCATATTGCTGTAACCATTTTTGTGCTGTATTACCTTCGCGAAGAATTTTCTTGATCGGAGAAAGAAAGCAACTAAAGCCACGTTCTTTAGCAAAAGGTAGAACCTGTTGATAGATTTCCTCAATCCAGTTTCTGGCTAGAATAGCTCTACCATCTTGCCAATGCAAGACTTGAGCTTCGAGGCTATGACGAGCTACTGCAATTTCATTATTGTTTGCTAAAGCCACTAAATCTTCTGAACGGCTAGTTGTAGAAAAATTACTTTTTTCTAATGGATCTAGACTAGGGTCATTAAATAATTGCCATAAACGAGCTTCTAACAAGGCAACTAAGGCTAGTTGTATAACTGGGTTGTCGACAAAATCACAGATTCTTAGCTCTAAGCGGTTAAGACTATAAGGACGATGGTTCCCATTAGCACGTACAGAAGACCAAAGATGGCGGACATTTTGCATAGTACCTGCCGCAATTTGCTGTTCAGTCCATTCAATCAAATGACTATGACTTTCAAACAAAGGGACATAAGTTGGAGTTTTGGGAAACATAGCCCAACGAGTAGAGTGAAAGCCTGTCACTTGACCATCTAGAAAAGGAGAAGAGGCACTAAGAGCCAAGTATAAAGGAGCTTCCATCCGAATTAGGCGAATAGCCTGCATTAGTAATTCTGGGTCACTAATACCAATATTAATGTGAATACTGGTTGTAACGACTTTGGTACCGTAGGTTCGTTCTATATATGTAAAATATGGTTTGTTTGGGTCAGAACAATGAAAAAGATTACTATTCCCAAGAGATAAGGCACCTCCTGGAATTAGAGTGTAATCTCCCAAAGTAGTTAAATAATTTCTTAGTTTGAGTCTTGGCTTTACTAAAGCACATAAAAGTCGATCGTAGCTAGACAATGGTGCTGTAGTATATTCCACAATTCTACTATCTGGCTCCCTGGCAAACCCCTCTAATTTTGTCACAATTTGTTCTGAGAGGCCAACTATATTACCTTGGGGTGTACCAGTGTACATTTCTAATTCAAGTCCCTTTGATAGCAGCACAACAGACTCCTGAATCTAATCTTCTATATTGATTTATATTTTTACCCTATTGTGCAATTCTACACAAGTAGGCCAGAGCTTAATTTTTCTTATGTCTAATCTCCTTAAGTATGATTACACATTACACTCAAAAATGAAATCATAATAATCTTATTAATAACAGATATAATAATAACATCTCCAGTCAAAAGACAAAAAATAGATATTTTAGATGAACTAGACTATTTTATAAATGAAACATGCATAGTCAAAAGAACTAAAAAGAGCCAAGGCTTGTCTTAATGATTTTTTCGGGAAAATCCTACCCTGAAATTAAAGAATAGTTAAATGTAACTTAGCAGTTTTATTAGTGAATGGAAAAATCAAGCAATGTTTCATGGCCTAGAAAGTTTAAAATTTCAATATAAAGTCATACCAGGTCATTTAAAGGCGGTCGAAAAAGAGCAAATAATTGAGTGGATGAGGGCGCAGAGTTACCTAATGGAATTTTGCCACAACTACCCAAAGGATTGCTATAGCAATCCGCCCATAGGTCGCAAAAGATATAATGACAATAACATATCCACTTTCCTAGACAAAAAATAAATATTTTAGATGAACTAGACGATTTTATAAATCAAACATGCATAGTCAAAAGAAATAAAAAGAGCCAAGGCTTGTCTTAATGATTTTTTCGGAAAAATTTGACCGTGAAATTTAATAATTATAAAGTGTAACTCAGCAGTTTTATTAGTGAATGGAAAAATTAAGCAATATTTTATGGTGTAGAAAGTTTAAAGCTTCAATTATAGTCATTTCAAATAAGAATGGAAAACTTTTTCTACTGAAACTTATTCATAGCAAAAAAAAATGTCTCAATCTAAATTAAAATAACTATATATTGGAATACAAGGTTACTGAAAGGCTGTCGAAAAAGAGCAAATAATTGAGTAGATGAGGGCACAAAGTCACCTAAGATTATCAGATTTACAAAAATACAGGACTTACGCAAAGACACCATATATAGCCCATGACAATTTCGACGAACTTCACGCTTTGTCACGTGCGTTAGCCCAGCTTTGCGGAACGCAATCGCCTAACTATTTTTATTC
>JAKQYE010000231.1 GCA_023356605.1 Trichodesmium sp. MAG_R02
GAAAATGCTACTGCTAAGATTAACCTTTGTTTTATTCGACTAATGCTTAAGAGGTTAGCGATCGCTTAATTTTTAAGAGATACCAAATGGGTTCTATATAGCGTACCTGCGTAAGTCCTGAAGATGTTAAACTTTATCGCGATCGCGCAGCCAACAAATATATTGAGAGAATTGGGCAAAGATTAGTTGCAGCAAGTCCTCGCTCAGATATTCCTTATACTTTTCAGGTAGTAGAGGGTGATAATATAAATGCTTTTGCTACTATAGGAGGATTTGTTTACATCAATACTGGTTTAATGAAAGCTGCCGATAATGAAGCAGAATTAGCTAGTGTTATTGCCCATGAAATTGCTCATATTGCCGCTCGCCATGGAGTGAAACAATTGCGTCAAACACTATTAGCACAAGGTTTAGCTACTGCAGCAGGTGTAGATGATAGTGTTGCAGTTCAAATAGGAGTAGAATTAGCATTACGTCGTCCCAAAAGTCGCCAGGCAGAATTTGAAGCTGATCAAATTGGTCTTGAAACATTGGGAAGAGCAGGATATGCTCAATATAGTGCAATTACATTCATGCAAAAATTACTCAAACAAGCTTCGCCACCATCTTTTCTGAGCACTCACCCAGCAACATCGGCGCGAATTTCTCAAATGAAACAAATGATTAATCCTGAATTTGCCTATAATGGTGATGGGTTGAATGAGAGACGTTATCAGGTAATTGTAAATAGACTAGTTCCATAGTAGACCCATATTGCTAAAATGGTGCGTGACAACAAATTGTTAAATATGTTTGAGACCTGAATTTAGCCGTAAATACGCACCATACCTGAGTAAATAGTGTTCCCTGATGTTTCCTACTACCTATTCCCTAAAATCTCTAAAAAATCTCTTCTCAATAAGTTCCCCACCTTTAATAGATTTGCGCAACCAATTTAATTCCAAATCTAATTTTTCTGTCTCAGTTAATCCCCAGTTATCATGCTCTTTTTTGAGGCGACTCATCACATCATATAAACATAGAGCAGCACTAACGGAAATATTAAAACTTTCACTAAATCCCACCATCGGAATTTTAACTAATACATCTGCATTGTTGTGAGCATATTCTGATAACCCATTAATTTCTGAGCCAAACATTAAGGCCAATTTTGTATTGACAGATAATTCTTTAATGGTTATATGCTGTTTATAGGGAGTTGTTGCCACTATTATATAACCCTCATTTTTTAATCTATTTAAACAATCTTCTGCATTATTTATGTCTCGTTGATTATAACGATATAATGTTAACCAACGATCTGAACCAATAGTTACACCTTGGGTAATTGTAAAAATATTTTTATTCTCTATAATATGCACATCTTGCACGCCAAAACTGTCACAACTTCTCAGGACTGCACTAGCATTATGAGGTTGATAAATATCTTCTAAAACAATAGTAATGTAGCGGGTTCGTTGCTGCAAAACTGATAAAATTTTTTCCCAACGGGCTAGAGTGACAAATTGACTTAAGTAAGTAATTAATTGTTGTTTTTGTCCTAGTTCCATTCACCATTAATCTCAACTATAAAATCTATAAAGTCCATTAAAGTAGCAAATAAGCCATAAAAAAGAATATTAAAAATCAAGAAAAAACTTAAATTTATAGCAAAAAAAAAATGACGATAATGATAAAGTTAAAAATATTGATTATCAATATTTTTAACTTAAGGTGATAGTCTCAAGCCATGATAAATGATGATTTTTGATTTAAGTTTTTCTTGGTTATTTTTGATAATTCAGAAAAATTCTTGCATTTTTTGTTTAAATTTTCTCCTAGATTTATAAGGCTTTGTCAGTTTATTTAAGGGCACTTTCCTTGTTTGATTATCCTTAACATTAACCTGATAAATAATATTATTATCAACATCTAATCCTGTTAGCCATCCACTTTGAGAATGATATGCACCAGTATCAATATCTAGCCAACCTTTTCCACAAACTAACTCTCCAGGTTTAACATCATCAAAAGTAAAAGTTATAGTATGACCCACAACAATTAATTTATCGGAAAAGTAGGGTTTTTCCAGAGAATGAAATTCATCGCGAATCCAACAACATTCATTTTTGGTTTGACTTTGAATAGGTAGTTTGGGATTAATCCCTGCATGAACTAACCAAATATTTCCTAAGTCTAGATATAGAGGCAGAGACTCCATCCATTCTAAATCATCATAAGGCATAATTTCTGTCTCTCGATAACTTTCCACAGTTTCGATACCACCACTATGATACCAACTTTGCCATGCCTCATGGTTTGTTTTTTTATGTAAAAGAGCTTGAACCATCATGTATTCGTGGTTCCCCAAGATACACTGATAAGGGCTGTTTTTAACAAATTCTACTACTTGAGAACTTTTCGGACCTCTATCAATTAAGTCTCCTAGAAAATATACCATATCATTTCTGCCTGGAGCGATCGCCTCTAACAGAGTCATTAACCCATCATAGTGCCCATGTATGTCCCCGATAATAATACGTTTGTTATTCATTGTTACTGCTGATAATTTTTAATATCAAAAGTTTTTAATCCTTGCCTACTGAAGTAGGCAAAGGAATAAATCTTATATTTAGCTAGAATTTAATCAGGTTTTAATAAAAAAAACTCTAGTTAAACTATCCCAGCTAGACTAAATTTCTACACTTTACCACATAATTTAAAGTGTATTTTAAGACTACAAATACCCTCAATACTTTCAGTCTATATAAAAACCTAGTTACTCAAAGCACGGAAAAATTTTTGAATTTCGGTTAATAATCCTTTCCGTTTTGGTTGACTAGTCATTATCTCAGAAGATGAAATAGAGTTATCTGTTTCAACCGTACCAGTAGCTTTAGCTAAAATCATATCTACTTGATCTCCCACGGGTTTCTCCGGTTGTTCAGCAATTAACCTGTACTGGCCATTTTCTTCAAGCCAAACTTGCCAGGGGGAGGGATAACAACGATATAACGCTGCTTCACCAAGAGGCCTAATATAATAGCAAGATTCAATAGTTTTGATAAACCTTTCTCGGAGTTGACGTGCGGCATAACCAATTCCCACAATAGAGACATCTTCTAATTTGGGGATTAACATAATAACCGGGCGATCGCCAACAAGATTAGACAATTTTTCAGCTTGGGCCACTTCAACAGCAGAAGGAGCAATTAATAAAAAACATTGGTCTTCAGATGCAATTTTCTTGTCAACAGGAGACCTACTTGTACCAATAGTTAAACTAAGCAAGCTCATTTCCAGATTATTCCTTTATAGAACCTGCTCGTCTTCAAAACCAGACGTGAGACTTTCACCTCATCCGGCTTCTCTCCTAAACGTCCCAACTCAAGGGTACATCCTTAAAATTCCACTGCAGACCTGATGAGTCCTAATGGTTAACTGCTTTCAAAATAGTTGACAGTTAATAAGTCGTGGCAATATCGGTACAACAACTGCTTATTTTTCAGGGTGTTGTCTCCGCCTCTAGACTTCGGGTTGCTCTGGTCAACTTCAATTTATACCGTCAGCCTAAAGTTTAATCCACATGATGTGCAGTTATTTTTCTGACTTTTTAGTAGTTTGGCTACTTCGTTTATTACCCCTGGATATTTACCAATTCTGTTACTCCAATAAGCCCAGTCACCGTCATAAAGCGTTCTATTACCTTGCACTTTTATGTGTCTAACAATAGGCACAGCCGAGTGCCTGGATAACATATATATAGCTTTATTGAGAATCCAATTGTGATTCTCAATCTTGGAAAAATACTTGTTCTTAACCCAAGTATGTGACTCATTTGAATACCGACTACAAGCCCCTCTCCATAATCTTTTCCACAGGATGCTATCCAACTCATTGAATATCTCCTTACTTACTAGGGAGGAGTAGTAATTAGCCCATCCTCTAATTACCGGATTTAGTTTAGTTATTAATATTTCCACTGCTACTGATTTATGCTTTTTGCAGATCTCAGCTAGTTTGCAATAATGAGTTTTTATACTCTTAGCAGATGCTTTAATTAATGTTTTAAATCCTTGTTTGGTTGACTTGACCTGAGCTTGCCTTATTGTGAATCCTAAGAAGTAAAATCCAGGTTTGTTCCTTTCATACTCTTCTAAGGTGTGGGCAATTCTAGTCTTTTCTGGTTTGAGTTCTAATCCTATCTGGCTTAACCATTCCTGTATTACGGTTTTTACTTGCAACACCACTTTGATGTCTTCATGCAATACTACGAATTCATCTGCATAGGGTATTAATTTAAGAGATTTGACCTGATTTTGCCAACTTACTTTAGTACTATCTTTTCTTCTAGCATCCAAGGTTTTGGCTAACAGATTTATTCTCTCTTCCATACCCTGTAGGGCAATATTTGCTAGTAGGGAACTTATTACCTCTCCCTGTAGAATACCCAGTCGCTCTCGGGTTAGGCGAATTTGATTATTGTCAAATACTCCAGACTTTAACCATTGTTTGATTAATCGTCTATATGGTGTTCGACCTAATTTTCCTAGTAGTGCATTATGGTTAATTCGTTTCATACATTCAGATATGTCAGCATCTAAAACATATTTTGGTTTTTGTTTGATACTGTCATAGATTGCCTGTATAGCATCATATGTTGACCGTCCTGGCCTAAAACCATAACTGTTAGGTTCAAAGCGTGCTTCCCATTCTGGTTCCATTCCCAGTTCCATCAGAGCTTGTAGTGCTCTGTAATATATTGTAGGGATTCCCAGCGATCGCTTTTGACCCTTAGCTGATTTGGGAGTCCATACCCTATAGTTCCGACTAGCTTTGAGATAGGGTGATTTGAGTAGATTCACCAAATTAAATATCTGCATCAGAGGTAGATTTTTAATTCCATCTATACCAGCAGTTTTTTTCCCTTGGTTTTCCTGTATCATGCACCTAACAGCCAATAACCTAGCATAATAACTTTTAGTCAGAAGTTTTTGATATTTACGCATCATAGGAACATCACCACAGCTGGATGCTTTGTAAATTAATTTTTGCAACTTAAATACATTCTTCTCAACCCACTCCCAATCTATGTCCTTCCATTGAAGATATGGATTGACACAAACTTCTGTCGGTATATCGTCTGTATCCCATGCCACCCTTAAAAATAGTTTAGGATTACCTAGTTTTCTTTTTAGTGTTTTAGCCTTATTCATTGCTAATCATTACTTCACATTACGTCTAACAGTGGGTACGTCTGCCTAATGGCTTCTTACCCAATCCTATTCCCCCTAAAACCTGCAACCATTGTGCAGACTGACCTTGAATGGCTTCCTAAGTTATCGACCCATATTCTTAGGCGTCTTAGAGGGTTTTCCTCGTTCCCTTATGCCTTTATTACAGCTGATTTAGTAGGGTAAATTCTCCCGGAGGATGCAACATGATTGTTAATAAATCGTTAAACTAAGCCTACCCATTTCCAGTTGCCCTTTATGGGGTCTGCTCGTCTTCAGAACCGTGCGTGAGACTTTCACCTCACACGGCTCCTCTCTTAAACGTCCCAACCCAAGGGTACATCCTTAAAATTCCACAGCCGGCCTGATCAGTTCGCCTGATCAGTCCTAATGGTTCACTGCTTTCAAATTTTGGCAGTTTTAACGTCGTGGCAATGTGGGTGTAACAGTTTTATTTCACCACAGCTGGATGCTCTGTAAATTAACTTTTGCAACTTAAATACATTCTTCAGGGCCCGTTTCCAATCTATGTCTTTCCATTCGAGATGAGGATTAACACTAATTTTGGACCGTATATCCTCTGTATCCCATGCCACTCATAAAAAGAGCTTTGGATTACCTAGTTTTCTTTTTAGTGTTTTAGCCTTATTCATTGCTAATCATTACTTCACATCACGTCTAACAGTGGGTACGTCTGCCTGATGGCTTCTTACCCAATCCTACTCTCCCCAAGACCTACAACTATTGTGCAGACTAACCTTGAATGGCTTCCTGAGTTATCGACCTATATTCTTAGGTGTCTTAGAGAGGTTTTCTCGTTCCCTTATACCTTTATTGCGGCTGATTTAGTGGGGCAAAGTCTCCCGAAGGGTTCGGTATGGTTGTTGATAATTTCCTTCTAATAGAATTATCCATAGACCCTTTGACTTTCGTCCTACATTCCATAGCTACCTTGGGAATGGTCATCTATAACGAGAGTTTAAATGCCTTCCTATTTGTCCACTTGTCAGCCTTTGCTAACGGTATCGTTCCTGGTAACTAGTATTGTCCCGTATTTAGACCAGCTTCGGAGATTGATGTTCATTCTCTACTCCGTGGCCTACGCTGTCAACCCAACAACAGGGCAGATGGAATTTCACCACCAAGGACATAAGAGTTTTCACAGATCCAAGCTATTAACTTCATGTTTTGACCTGGAAGGCTTGCTATACCTGCTTTGAACTGTTTTTACTGGCCAACGAGTCGCACCAGAAGAATAGATTTATCCATTTAACCCTCAAACTTTCGTCCATCATTCCATAGCTACCTTGGGAATGGTTTTAAATTACGAGAGTTTAATTACCTTCCTGTTCGTCCACTTGTCAGCCTTTGCTAGGGGTATCGTTCCTGGTAACTGGTATTTTCCCACATTTAGACCAGCTTCACGGATTGATGTTCAGTCGCTACCGTGTGGCCTATGCTGTCAACCCAACAACAGGGTGGATGGAATTTCACCACCAAGGTCATAAGAGTTATCTACAGGTTGGGGTTGTCCTCATGTATTAACCTGAGACGGCCATTTATTGTCCCATTATTAGGTGGGAATGGCCAACGAGTCGCACTCTTCTATTTTAAAGGTCACATCTTGCCAATCTCGTCTGGCTAAAGCTGCCGCTCCTGAGTCAGGAAAAAAGACTTTGAGTTTACTAGTTGTTTCAAGTAAAGCCGGAATAAATTGTTTTGCTAGAGATTGAGCTTGAAGTTCTATGTCTGGAACAACTATCTCAATTTGGACTCTAGTATAACCATCTTTGAGGGCTGCCTTTGTCGCTTCCATTGCTTGGGCGATCGCCTCATTTATATCATTTGGTAGTTTAGTCATCTATGATTAATATCTACTAGATTGATATGGATTTAGAGAAGAATTGAAAAAGTATCTTCATTATTTTCCATAACTATAATAACTATACACAGGCTTTTCCCAAAAAACTATAGTGTCATCCTTGATAATACTTGGCAAATTTACATTTATAGGATTTTTTAATTTGCGATTTTAAACAGTATATGAAAATTAAATTACTCCTAAAAACGTAAGCATTCAGCTATTAGCTGAATACCGACATTTTTATCCTTTATTATCCCCAGATAATATAATTCATAAAAGAACTAGTAGAGTCACATATCTAAAATGGTACTTTACGAGATATTCATTAATAGTTTTTATTTCCTATATTATGACTATATAACATACCATAATATACTTTTAAATTTTCTCTTTTCCCTGAAAAATTAACTACATTATTTCCTACTTTTTCCATAATTCCTAACTTTAAAAATCCACATTTAGAGGTGCCCTTGGAAAAGGAATTACATCTCGAATATTCCCCATTCCTGTCATAAACTGCACCACTCTTTCGAATCCCAAACCAAACCCTGCATGAGGTACAGTACCATACCGACGCAAATCTAAATACCACCATAATTCTTCTTTATTTATTTCCTGTTCATCTATCCGCATCTCTAGAACATCTAAACGTTCTTCCCTCTGAGAACCACCAATAATTTCTCCTACTTTCGGTACCAAAACATCCATTGCCCTAACTGTCTTACTATCATTATTCAACCGCATATAAAAAGCCTTAATTTTTGCTGGATAATCAGTCACAATCACAGGTTTTTTAAATAACTCTTCACACAAATAACGTTCATGTTCTGACTGTAAATCTAGGCCCCACTCTACCGGATATTCAAACTTTTCATCTACCTTTTTCAACAAAGAAACCGCCTCAGTATAAGTAATTCTTTCAAAATTATTATTAATAATCGTATTGGCTGTTTCAAAAACTGTATTATCAATCCGTTTATTGAAAAATTCCATATCCTCCGGGCAACTTTCTAAAACAGATTTAAAAATATTTTTCAAAAATTCCTCCGCCAAATCCATATCCCCTTCCAAATCGCAAAAAGCCATCTCCGGTTCAACCATCCAAAACTCAGCCAAATGCCGAGAAGTATTAGAATTTTCGGCCCGAAAAGTTGGACCAAACGTATAAACATTACTAAAAGCAGTTGCCATAATTTCCGCTTCTAACTGACCACTAACTGTCAGAAAAGCCGACTTTCCAAAAAAGTCTTGACTAAAATCAATATCTTGTTTTTCTGTGAGAGGAACTTTCTTTAAATCTAAATTAGTAACCGTAAACATTTCTCCCGCACCCTCACAGTCACTCGCAGTAATAATAGGAGTATGAACCCACAAAAAACCTCGTTCTTGAAAAAATTGATGAATGGCATTAGCACAAGTATTTCTTACCCGAAAAACTGCTCCATAAGTATTAGTACGTCCACGCAAATGTGCAATAGTGCGGAGAAACTCAAAAGAATGACGTTTTTTCTGCAAAGGATATGTTTGAGGGTCAGCATCACCTAAAACCGTAACCATTTCTGCCTTTAGTTCAATTCTTTGCCCCTTTGCTGGGGACTCTACTAAGATACCAGTCATTTCTACCGAGGCACCTGTATTCATCTGCTGCAAACTTTCCTGATGATTTGGTAGCTCAGGATTTAATACTACTTGCAAGTTGGCTAGACATGAACCGTCATTAATTTCTACAAAAGCAAATTCTTTTAATTCTCGCTTAGTGCGTACCCATCCTTGAATTGTTACTTTAGCATCAGGTTGACTGCTTCTTAGTATTTCTGCAATTCGTTGCTTTGTCATATATTCAATCCTTTTTATTAAACTTATTATTCTAATTAATTTTTGGATAGTTTTGCACAAGTAGTAATTTTTGTAGTTTGTAGTTTTGTTTCTGACAGCAAAAGGAATTTACTTATAAATATGACTACATCCACAGAACTACCAATATTGAGTATTTTATAGTACTGGAGAGTTTAGCACAAATTATGCATAGTTTTGATAAACCTGATTTTTGGATAAGTCTTATCTTTTGATGCACTACCGTTCTGATCAGATATAATCAGGACTTACGCACCATTGGTTTAGCTACTGCTCTATTACTTTATCATTCAGCTAAAATGTGAGGCTCTCTCTCTATCTTAGGGAGACATCGTATTCAGACCAGTTGCTGAGGAGGTACTTAGATTTGGGCTTAGACTTTGACTGGGACTTACTTATGCTTATGTTGGTGTAGATTTGTTGTGCCACCCACTGTCATTTTTACTCTATTTGCCCTCTTTATGCAGCAAAGCCGTTTTTTTTTAGATATTTTGTGATTTTTTTGTTACTAAATCATATATAGTCATTTTAATTTAGATTGATACAAGTTTTTCTTGCTATAACCCGCGTTTCAGCAGAAAAACTTTTCCATTTTTATTTGAAATGACTATATATTCAAA
>JAKQYE010000232.1 GCA_023356605.1 Trichodesmium sp. MAG_R02
ATCCATTACCCTAATCCCATCAAAGGAAATAAACCCATTAGCATTGGACATTGCTATTCAGTTGTCTGTGCTTTACCAGAACCAATTACTACAGGCAATGTTCCTTGGGCTATTCCCTTATAATGACTATAATTGATGCTACCCATTCTCGGTCATTACATAATCCGAGAATACTCGATATGTTAGTTGCTTCAGCAAACGTATTTGGCTGGAAAAAGGCACCAAACGAATTCTATGGATAGACGCGAAAACCTATTATAGTTTGCATTTACGGGTGCGGCAGGATTCGAACCTGCGACTCGCGACTTAGAAGGTCGCTACTCTATCCAACTGAGTTACGCACCCAATGGTTATTTAACATGATGATATTATATCTTGAAACCATTATACTTGCTTAGGATAATATTAGGTGTGAAGAAACAAAAATTTCCCCTCCCAGCAATATCTGCGTTCCAAGCATACCTGCTTAAGTTGAACAATTTCTTATATTCAATTATATTCTTTTACTCTAAAATAGAGTCCTTATAATACCAACTTTGACATCCTCATCCAGCCTCAAGGCAAAGAGAAGACAATCAAGCCTGTAGCCCCTCGACGGGTTGACACCTCACAGGCTGCTGCTACTTTGTCAGTAGTCTTATGCTGGCCAACCTGTCCATTTTTTGTCTCGGATTGCCCACCCGCGACCAATATATTTCCTGTGAACTAAGAAGCATAATAACATAACCCGTGGAAAAAAATAAACTAAAAAGTCGCCCGCTTATGGGCGAGGCTTTCAACCAAATTTTTCGGTAAAAAAAAGAATATTGCGTGGGTAGGCAGTTCCATAATTGAGATTCGGTTAATCAGATATTTAGTCTATGGGGATAGATCTTCTCTAACCCCATCAATTTATAGATATAATGGTAGACCACAATTCTATCCATCCAACCTATTAGCCTATGAGGCAAGTTGTAATTTAAATAAGGGAGATTGATATGTCCATAAGTGTTACTGATTTTCCGACTATGAAGTTTCAGGTTTCTAGGCTCTAGTTATATCAATTTTTATTAATTAGGCATAATAAAAATGTTATTCTCTATCTCAAGATTCAATTTTCTAAATTCCCGCCTATTCCCCATAACTTTATATCCACTTTCGGTGGAGGTAAAGTCATTAGGAAGTAGAGGATAATGTTTAAATTGCGATATAGACCTGAATGTAGGCAATAGCTACCTATAGTAGGCAGCAGAAATAGAGAGTTAGTCAGTTAAATCATCATAGATTGTACTGATTTTTGTAAGATGGTTTCTGAGAAAAGATTACAATTACACCAAAGGTAACCCAGATGATGGGAGTCTAATTAACGTGTCATGTTTATTCTCAAAAAACAAGATGTTGAAATTACAAGCATTAAACACCCAAAGAAGGATCAAAAGATCCCTATTCTTAATTATCAAGGACAAACTTTTCGCTTAATCAATTTCTTTAAGGGAGATCAAGCGGAAGAAGCGAGAGCTTTCTGGCGAGATTTAACAGATAATCATGGTAAGGCTTGTGTCTTACTAGAAGAACCTGACCGATATAGTGTTTGGGGTAAGGTTCGCTTGGATCAACTGGCTAGAGAAGACTCAAAAGAGGATGAAACTGTTGCTGTATCTTGTATTCAAGGTTGTTTGTTGTTGTTACAAGCAGTTTACTTTGATGTAGAAGATTTATTGGGCAATAGGCAGGCAAAGTCCTTTCAAAAGGATATTGGCAAAGTCCTTGAGGGGAAAAACTTTCCTAATATAAATTCTTCCGATGGAATTAAAGCTCTATTGACAGATGATCCTCTGACAAAATCACAACTACCTTCCTGGCGAGAAGTTCATCTTTATGCTTTACTACAAGAAGTCCATCGTTTAGGGGAAGAGTATTTTGGTAATTCCAATTTTGCTGAAGGTATTGACGAAATCCTAGAACCTATGGCTACTCCTGAGAGAATTCAGTTTATGGATTGGCTCAATCAATTTCCTGAAGGTAAACAATGGGCAATGAAGTAACTTCAACAGCTTGTAAACAGAAGGATTAGTTTTTGATGAAAGCTAATAAGCCCCTCCTAATTATCTGATACAGTTAACAACAATATCTCACTTCGTAAAAATTTATGCTTTTCAGCAAATTTTAGTCACTAAAAACTCCTAGTTAGTTGCCATTCTCAAATTCTTATGTTATGAGCACAACAAACTACCTAACATGAGAACATATCCTGTCAGAGAATTATATTTTAAGGCTGGTTTTACCCTTGGCCAATTTGTGTTCGTGAAAGTATACAAAGACAATAGTTACTTATAGAGTTGTAAATTCACAACTGGTATAACCAATGCTAAGAAATATAACTAAATCATTGAGGTCTTGTTATGATGTTGTTACAGGTTAAATTAATGAATCCTTGGTATAAAAAATAAATACCAACTATCAAAAAAAAATCAATTTCAAGGATTTGGCTCAAAATTTGCTTGCTGGGATTATAGAAAAGGGCTCCCCTAAAATGGGTAATTATATTAGTAAAGCAGCTCGAATAGTAATTAGTCATTAGCTGATTAAATTACATAAGATGGTTTCAGATGTCTGATGTCTAAACAGCATATTTTAATTAATGTTTATTTGATCTAATTTTGATGCAGAGATTTAAGATTAATCAATATTCATGTTTTTAATTAAAAAAAGTTTATTTATGAGCCTATCAATCCCTAAAAATACTATTTTTATTTCTGCTTTATAAATCTATTTTATCCTGATTAAAATCCTCTTAATCAAGGATCAGATGAGACTAAAATTATTGAGTAATGGAGATAAAATATTTGTTATAAAGTAATCCTTGATCAGAATATTCCTATGAGCAGTACTTCAGAAAAATCATCTACCCTGACTAAGTCTTTATTTTCAGCTCAGACTATTGTCATTACAGGTCTTGTTTGGGGCGTATTAGCTCTATTGTTTTTTCTACTATTTAGCGTACCTCTACCAGGAGAAGATTTACCAAGATGGTACTCTGTGGGTACTTATATATTTGAACTAGGGGCTTACTTACTGGCCACTATAATTTGCTTCAGAAATTGGCAAAGTCCTCAAATGATTAGTGGTCGCAGTGTTTGGATAGGTATTAGTTTAGGATTGTTCTTTTACTTCATTGGTGGTGTTGTATTTGGTTGCTGGGAACTAATCTGGGAATTAGATCCAGATGTATCATTGGCAGATTTCTTTTACGTTTTTTCCTATATATTCTTAGCTTGGGGTATGGTCCTAGCTATAACTTCTAAAAGGCTAAATTTAGAAGTTTGGCAGTGGGGTGTTTTGGCACTGGTAGCAGTTGGAGGAGTTCTTTTGGCTATTTTTGTAGCTGACCCTTCATTTTTTGGCCTCTTGTCTAACCCAGATGCTACAGTTTTGGAAGGAGTAGACATAATAGAAGAGGGATCGGCGAATTCAGCTCCATCTTGGGTGCTTACTCTAGATGGTAAATTACAACCTTTTTCTTCTTTGTTGAATAACTTCTATATTATCGCCGATGTATTTCTACTAATTATTGCCACAGCCCTGCTTCTAGCTTTTTGGGGAGGGCGTTTTTCTCAGTCCTGGCGAATGATTGCTGCTGCGACATTTTCACTGTATATTGCTGATATGTATTTTAAGTGGATAGATACCCGGGTTGTAGACTATGAAAGTGGAGGTCTCTTAGAGGTATTTTTTGTATTTACTGCAATTCTATTTGCAATAGGTGCAGTCCTAGAATACGATGTCTCAACTCGCTCTCGCCAGAGTCGACGCAGTAGACGCAAGTAGTTTTTCTGGATGTGCAGAACGCAAAGTGTGGGACAAGTCATTAAGTAATTCCACGTCCAAAGGGCAATATATAGTCATTTCAAAAAGAGATGGAAAACTTTTTCTGCACCAAACGCGAGTTATAGCAAGAAATACTTGTATCAATTCTTTATTAAAATAACTATAGTTGACGAACTTACTCCGCCCACCCTAACTCAGCTTTTTGTGCAGCAGTATTTTCCTTACTACATAGATAAATATGCTATTAGTTTCTCATATTTAGATAGGGGCGCCTGTCTTGAATTTTAGAATGGCATTAGGGGCATTGGTTATTATAGTCATTTAAAATAAGTATGGACAACCTTTTTCTGCTGAAACGCTAGTTATAGCAATAAATACTTGTCTCAATCTAAATTAAAATAACCAGGAATTACGCAACGGCACTAATTATAGTGGCAATCTCTTGAGAAAGATGAATTTATACACCATATATAGCGGTACTGCGTAAGTCCTGATGACTATCAATAAAAATTAGGTGTAAGCGATAGGGAAGCAGTAGGGCAAAT
The DNA here is from genome assembly GCA_023356605.1 of Trichodesmium sp. MAG_R02. Classification (GTDB taxonomy): domain Bacteria; phylum Cyanobacteriota; class Cyanobacteriia; order Cyanobacteriales; family Microcoleaceae; genus Trichodesmium. The sequence continues at coordinate 4,353 of JAKQYE010000232.1, forward strand.
TAAGGAAAACCCTTATTTACAATTGATCCTCAATCTTGCTTCACTTTGGAAAAAGAATGTCTGCCAGTCTAGAAAGTATGAATAATAGACGATTGTATTACTTTATTAGTAGTAAGTGAAATAGATCGTTAACAACAATGGATGTGGTCACACAAAAAAAATAACGAATAGATGATTTAATAGTGATTTAAAATAAATCTTATGTACGTTTAATAGTAGTAGAAAAAGCCGGAAAAACACTGAATTTGGAGTAAAACTATCTGTAAGTTGTATAAACAAATATATATTTTTACTTCGGATAAGTTGAGAAAACTATAATGAATCAGAAGATTTAAAAGTGACTGTTGAATTATTTAAAAACTACAAATATTATTTCCCAGAATCGGTTCATGTAGACCCAATTTATAGAGCAAAGTAAAATTGAAAATTTTGTCTATAGAAAGGGATTAGAATGAGCAGTCCGCCTGTTTGTTGACTACCTAAAAATATTCATCAGGAACAAAGGAAATAAGATTTAGAAGATGAAAGATTATCTAACCATATTGAGGCTAAGTTTGGGCCACGCTAAAAGAAGATTTAGTCTAGTCAAAGTGATGTCCTAACTTTATGGGACTTCCGCAACTTGGAAAGAATGACCTGACTCTGGGGGATGGAACTCCATTCCCCAGGGCGATCGCAATTACTTTTTTTGCTAATCAATCTTTCTACTTTCTTAAAAGAGGCCTATTTATTTGGTACTTTTTTAGATAAAAAACTGTTTTTGTCGTCTATTTCATCACTTAAACTTATATTTAAACAAGCCTATAATAAGAAATAATTATTGTAGGCTTTCTTTAAATAAGAAATCAACCATTTTCTGATTTATTCAGCAAACCCTATTTAGGGACAATGATTGTATTGCCATTCCCACACTTTCTTGATGTACTACTAAAAAATAGGGGGGTTAAAACCAAATTTTCCGTTAAGTTTAAAGTATCTTCTCTAAACCATAGATGAGTTTGGTTAAAGATTGGACCTTACGAATAGCCAACAAAACTCCGGGCATATAGCAAGATCTATCTGTTGTATCGTGTCGTAAAGTGTAAATTTGACCAGGTCCACCAAATATTACTTCTTGATGAGCTATTAATCCTGGTAAACGTACACTATGAATACGAATTCCTTCGTCTGCTAAACAACCTCGAGCCCCCTGTATTTTTTCTGTTTCTTCTACGTTGGGGACATTGTAAGTTTTTCCTAATTCTGACAACATTTCTGCAGTTTTAATTGCAGTGCCACTGGGAGCATCAGCTTTTTGGTTGTGGTGCAACTCAATAATTTCTACATGCTCGAAATGCTGGGAAGCAGCGATCGCTGCTTGTTGGAGCAAAACCATACCAATAGAGAAGTTGGGAATTATTAATGCGCCAATACTGGCTTTTTCAGCAAATTCGGCCAAATCTTGAATTTGTTCTTGAGTCAAACCTGTAGTTCCTACTACAGGTCTGACTCCATAGGCAATAGCAGAACGCACATTTTCATAAACACTATTTGGGTGAGTAAAATCAACCATTACAACAGGTTGTTTCTCTTGAGCTGCCATTACTAAAATTCCTTGTAAATCATTAAGAATTGGCACTTCAAGAGGACCACAACCTGCTACCTCACCAATATCTTTACCAATATACTCAGGCTGACGCTCTATTGCACCAAATAGAGTCATATCACTAGCATTTGCTATGGTTTTTATTACTTCGCGACCCATCTTACCTGCAGCTCCACTGACAATAACTAGATGGGAAGTTTGGCTAATCATAATTTTAATAAATACTTAAAATAAACATTTCCATTGGACTACCCCTTGCTACTGCTTTGAGTGAGGGGTTTTTGAGGCTTTCAGGTCCATAGTTACTTCAAGCTTCCGCAATCAGTATAGCTATGGGACTTAGCATCTATGAAGAACAGTTCCTGCCCTAAAGCCTAAGTCAAACATATCTGAGTTCCATTAATATGACGATTTTCTATATGGCCAAAGTTTCCGAAACCTGAACCCTATTTTGATTTTCTTAGGGGTTAGTGCCCAAAACTCGTTGCAGGGTTTCGGAGGCTGTAACTATTTAGTTGGGGCTTCTATAAATATCCTATCAACTTCGTCTAACTTGTAGTTGGTAAATTCTGGAATCATTTTTATTGCCATATCTAAATTTAATAAATACAGGACTTAGGCAGTACCGCTATATATAATGCCCAAAGTTATCATTTTCAAGAGATTACCACTATACATAGTGCCGTTGCGTAACTCCTGAAATAATAATAATTATAAAACTCATCTTGCTACATTCAAATTTTGGCGAAAAGGTTCCCACATACTTATCCAAAAGAACTCCTAAATTGTGAGTACTGCGCTATAGTAACGGAGCGTGATGTAAACCCAGGGATAAATTAAAAAACAGGGCGCTACGGCATTTCGCCCTTAAAGCTCGTGGAGTTCGAGGAGTTGCAGGACTCTTAAGCGAGAAGCCCACCTTATAGCATCAGCCTAGTGTGGGAATATAGTTTTTAAAAAAAGATAAGAATAAGACACTATTTAACATAACAATTACAAACAATTTCATTAAGATATGTATTGATATGTCAATACATTCTAGCTCTTTTTAATGCACTAAAATTATATCCTATGTCATTTAAATTAGGAGAGTATTTTGGCAAAAATAGTAATTGGTTCCCCCCTGCTTCTACTAATTCTCTAATAACGTTTTTTCGTGTTTAATTGGTGAATTATCTATGCAGCAGTACACTGGGATTTTTTCATGATGGTAATAAATGTTGATCATACCATTGTTCAAATCCCACGGCATTTAGGGTAACTTTAAATATAATTGGTGCTATTAAATCTTTTTCCTTTTTTATTCTCCCGACTACTAAATTTTCTCTTTTACCTCGTTTTCCCTCTTTTTGAACAGGCATAAATACAGTCTTGATTATCTTCAAATCCTGATTAATCAATAAATACAAGGCCTTTAATTCCTAATTTTTTGATAAAATTTCGAGGGAAAGCTGATAATATTTTATCCTTTCTTTTCTATTTATTTCTCTACAACGAAGTTTTTTTTCTAGTAATTTTTATTCTTTTTAAAGCATAAAATATAGCTGTAATATTAACTCCATTTTTTTTAGCTCTGTCTGACAATGATCGACTCTGGATTTTGTTTTACATCTTTTTCTAATTCTTTCCTATCTAATTTTATTTGACGACTTTTTACCTTAGTTGCTGAAATTTTTAGGCGAGATAACCATCTATATATCGAAGCTATTCCTATCCCAAATGTATTAGCTAATTTGGTGATTGTACCGCCATTTTCTACAAAATTTATTACTTTTTGTTTTAAGTCTAAACTGTAAGGCATAGTTCAAAATAGTTTCTAGTTAACTTAATTTTCTTATACTCATTTTTTGTTTCAGTCTTAATTAAAACGAATATATATCACAAAAACAAGAACCGATACTAATGAAGTACACCTAAATTTGGTAAGTTCCGTTGTTGAGCTAAAAATCACAGTTTAAGTTAGAATGTGCGTGAGTTGACGCTGCAGAGTATGTCAATCATCTCTCAATATGCAAAAGTAAAAATTAGTAATTAGAATTTAGAATCTACTGTGAGTCCAACCGTTCAAGCCAATAATACGGTAAATACATCTGTTAAATCAACCGTCCACAGAGGTAGAGCTGTTTTTCCTTTCACTGCTATTGTCGGTCAGGAAGAAATGAAACTGGCCTTACTATTAAATGTAATTGACCCCAAAATAGGGGGTGTAATGATTATGGGTGATCGGGGTACAGGTAAATCTACCACTATTCGTGCATTAGCTGACCTGCTACCAGAAATTGAAATTGTTGTTGATGACCCCTTTAATAGTGATCCTTATGACCCAGATTTGATGAGTGATTCTGTGCGAGATAGATTAGTACAGCAGGAAGAAATTCCGGTTTTTACAAGAAAAGTCCAAATGGTGGACTTACCATTGGGGGCGACGGAGGATCGGGTATGTGGTACCATTGATATTGAAAAAGCTTTATCAGAAGGAGTGAAAGCTTTTGAACCAGGGTTACTAGCAAAGGCTAACCGTGGTATCTTGTATGTTGATGAGGTCAACCTTTTGGATGACCACTTAGTCGATGTCTTGCTTGACTCGGCGGCAAGTGGCTGGAATACCGTGGAAAGAGAAGGTATTTCTATACGCCATCCGGCTCGTTTTGTCCTTGTAGGTTCGGGAAACCCAGAAGAAGGGGAATTACGACCTCAGTTACTGGACAGATTTGGAATGCATGCCGAAATCCGAACTGTAAAAGACCCTATATTAAGAGTTGAAATTGTTGAACAACGTTCAGCTTTTGATCAAAACCCTCAAGCATTCTTAGGAAGGTATAAATCACAACAGGAAGAATTACAAAATAAGCTTGTAGATGCTCAACAAAAGTTGACATTTGTGGAAGTTGACCATGATTTACGAGTCAAAATTTCTCAGGTTTGTTCTGAGTTAGATGTAGATGGTTTACGGGGAGATATTGTTACTAATCGTGCAGCAAAAGCTCTAGCTGCTTTTGAAGGTAATACAGAAGTGAGTATTGAGGATATTGGTCGTGTTATTACTATGTGTTTACGGCATCGACTACGAAAAGATCCTTTGGAAAGCATTGACTCTGGTGATAAGGTAAAAAAAGTTTTTAATCGAGTTTTTGGATTGGCAGAAGTAGAAGAATAATTTCAGAATTAATTTTCCTCAGTTATAGTTGGATTTCTCAGGGAGAAGCAGATTGATAAAATAAGGTTTTCAAGTTAATAAGGATTACAATTATGAAAAACTTGTATCTGTGCTTCTCCATAATTTGATTAAGTCATTAGTGAGTTTTAAGCTTATCAAAAATATTAGATCTTTTAATATAGCAATTAGCAATTAGTCTTCAGCATAGTCCTGGTGAACAAGAGGAAGTTTAGTCGTTAATATCAAATGTGGGTGTGGCTATTTACCACTTTTTATACCTATTTATTCTAACCCACATTCCGCACTTCCCGCATGTAGTACAAAAAGATACATGAATGATCATTACTATTTTGAGTCAACAAATTAAATAAATTAATTCTATAGAACAGAAAAAATTAGTGGCATGAAT
>JAKQYE010000233.1 GCA_023356605.1 Trichodesmium sp. MAG_R02
GGCAAGAGCAGTGTCAGGAGGATGTTAATTTCTAATTCAATCAGTAATTTGGTTTCAGTAATCACATAGTAATTAGTTGCTCTTATTGCCTTCAAATTTAATGATTTGAGTGCTTAAATGACTGTGGAGTTAGATAGTAGATAATTAGATGTTTATTTTTGTTACTCTGATTCAATATATTTAATAATATTAGACTCTTGTGTCAGTCAAATTAATATTTGTGAAAAATATATTTAACCTACGGCTAAAACCCTACCTTGCTATGCATCTAAATTTTTTGCTGGAAGCTGATAGCTTGCATCACTTCTTATTTACTTACCATCAATTTTGTTAAATAAGCTAATAGGCAGTTGACTTTACTAATATCAGTGCTATTTTCTTCTATGCTACTACGCTTTGGCTATGTTTTACTATTGGCTTTGAGCCTAAGTGCTTGTCAGAATAAATTTCAGGAGTTGCCTCCTCCTCTATCCCCATTGCCACAAGAGTCTCTAATTGAATCTTACTTTAATCAATCTCAAGCTTCAAGCTATACTGAGGTTTTACGACAGCAAACCAGACTAGGAGACAATCTTGAAGAAATAATTGTTAATACTATTGCTGATGCTGATTCTACCGTATATATGGCGGTTCAGGAGTTACGTTTACCAGCCATCTCTCAGGCTTTGGCAGAAAGGTATCGAGCTGGGGTCAAAGTACGAGTTATTATTGAAAATACCTATAATGGTCCCTGGAAAAGTTTAACTCTATCTCAAGTGTCTCAACTTCCTGAACAGGAGCGCGATCGCTACAATGAATTTATTCAGTCTATCGACTCCAACATGGATGGCGAGATTAGTCAAGATGAAATTAATCGTGGGGATGCTCTAATAATTTTAAGTAATGCAGGAGTTCCCTTGATTGATGATACTGCTGATGGTTCTAGGGGTAGTGGTCTAATGCACCATAAATTTTTAGTTGTGGATGGTAAAACTGTCATTGTCACCTCCGCTAATTTTACTACCAGTGGTATTCATGGGGATTTTTCGGAGTCCCTGAGTCAAGGGAATGCTAATAATCTTTTAAAAATAGAAAGTTCTGAATTAGCTGAACTATTTACAGAAGAATTTAATCTCTTATGGGGAGACGGACCTGGAGGTAAACTAGATAGTAAATTTGGCGTCAAGAAACCATTTAGGGATACAAGGGAAGTATTGGTTGGTGATACAAAAGTTGCAGTGCAATTTTCTCCTACTTCTAATAGTCAATCTTGGCAAAAAAGTGTAAATGGTTTAATTAATAGAACATTAGAAAAAGCACAAAAGTCTATTAATTTATCCCTATTTGTATTTTCAGCACAACCATTAGTTAATACCCTAGAAAAGAAATCCCTACAAGGAGTGTTAATTCAAGGTTTAATTGACCCTAGTTTTGCCTATCGTTACTATAGTGAAGGATTAGATATGATGGGAGTTGCTCTAGCAAATAAATGTAAATATGAAACTGATAATCATGCTTGGCAAAAACCTATATCTACAGTAGGTATACCTAACTTACCCCCAGGCGATCGCCTCCATCACAAATTTGGAATTATTGATAATTCAATTGTAATTACTGGTTCTCATAATTGGACTGAAGCAGCTAATAAAAACAATGATGAAACTTTATTAGTAATAGAAAGTTCCACAGTAGCAGCTCATTTTGAACGTGAATTTCAAAGACTTTATCAAACAGCAACTATGGGTATACCATCATGGTTGATGAAAAGAGTTAAGAAACAACAACAAGAATGTGGTGATAGATTAACAAAAACTGAAACTTCCCTAACAGATACTAATAATAGAATTAATCTTAATACTGCTACTGCTGAAGAATTAGAAACACTGCCTGGGGTCGGACCAAAATTAGCAGAGCGCATTATTCAAGCTAGAAAAAATCAACCCTTTACATCTTTAGCAGACCTAGATCAGGTATCTGGTATTGGACCTAAAATGTTAGATAAATTAAGCGATCGGGTAACTTGGTAATCGAGATCGAAAACTTATAATTAGATATTACTGAAACAATCTTTTTAAGGACCAGGGGAATAGGAGGATAGATAGGGACCCGGGGAGTAGGAGGATAGTAGGGATGTTGCATTCCCTTTTCCTACAGAGGAACCAGAAATGTAGCGACCCCTAACTCCTCCCGGTCAGGGGAGACCCACCCATAATTTATAGCTTGCTTGTCACTCCGAGTTAGTAAAACGAATCTCAATACGTCGCCTCTGTTGATCAGGGTTTTCATTAGGTTGGGCAAATTCTCCATTTCTTAAGGTTAATGGACCGGAAGAATATGCGCGAAAACCCTTCAGCGGGTCAAGACTTTTAAGTCTTCCCTCTGACTTTTGAATGTCTTGGAGTTTTCTAACGACTGCTAATGCTCTCATAAGTCCTAAATCTACATTAGAACCTTCTTGTAATTCTTTTATAGATTTATTTCCAGTAGCAACTTCTTCAACTAAACCATCAAGATTACTAAAAGGATCTACAACAGGTTGTCCATCTGTATGACCAATTACAACTACGGTATTAACGTCATATTTTTGAATATTTTCCTCAATATTTTTAAGAAGTTTATTACGAATATATTTATTTAAAGCATCAGTTAGCTTGGCACTACCTGAAGGAAAATCATATCCTTCTGCAGCAGTAATAACAATATTAGGAGGAAATTGTGGAATTCTAGCAGAAGTTTCAGCAGTTAGTTTTTTATATAGTTCTGAACTCTTTTCTTTTTCAAAATCTAGTAATCTTGTTAATCGCTTAACTCTGTTTTCTGAAGATTCTAAAGAGATTACTGATTCCTGATATTTAGTATTAATATCTTGATAAGCTCCAGCAGTAATCACCAACATTACTAATAGTATAGCAAGTAAGGAAACAATTAAATCGACTCCTGGACCGAAAGGATCTTCTTCATTACTAATAAAATTCCAAAGTTTTTTCATCCTCAAATAAAAATCTAATTTATAGTTAATTTATTATCTAATAAAATATGTTTTTAATTCTTTGTAGGAGTGGTTTATTCAAAGATTTATTGACTTTCCTCATCGTATATGTAATTTGTTCCATGCGCTGAATTGCTTTATTAATTGTAGTTTGTAGTTTAGCATTGGCTTCTAACATGGTAAATTTATATTGAGAGCTTTCTATATTTCTCATAAAATTGACTTGAGACGAGTCAAGTTGTTATAAAAAATCTGCAAATTGGGCATTGGTTTCTGATAAAGTATTAATACCTGCATCAATGTGTTCTGTCTGTTGTTGAATACTATTTTCTGTCTCATCGAGTTTACTAGAAATTGTTTGCCCGGCAAATACTATTCCGTTTTTTATGTCATCTCTAAAACTTTTTAGAGAAAGTTCACTGTAAATTTCTTTTACTTCCTCAATAAAGTTATTTTGAACTTCACTTATTTCATTAATAAATCTATCAAAATCTACTTTAGTTTGCTTAATTTGTTCCATACCTTTTTGTATCTCATTGGTTTGTTCTCCAATTCTTTCTAGAACAGCACTAATACTACGTTGAATCTCTTGAGTATTTTCGTAAAACCTTTTTCCTAGCTGCTCTACAACGCTTTCAACTTTTGCTAATTCCCCTAAAATTCTTGATTGATCGTCATTATCAGCATTTCGAGCTAGCAAGAGAATAACTTCAACAGAACTTTCCATGTCTCGAAAATATTTCTCTTGACGTTTACGCAATATCATCAGTAAAAATCCAAGTAATATTGCAACTTCTAATCCTGCTATTGTCGTGCTAAATGATATAAATAAAGATCCTGAAAGGTTTTTTATAGCTTCTATGGGAGTTACTTCAGAATCAATTTGACTGAGTTGAATTATTGCTTCGAGTAAACCTATAAATGTTCCGAAAATTCCTGCTCTTAGGGCAATTTTTTGAATATTTGTTATTGTAAAAAGACTGTCAAGAGATTCATCACGATATGGCTCAACAATATTAATACTTGACTCAAACCTCAAGTTTTTAGCTTCATTGCAAACATGACGAAAAAGGCGAGTCATAGCTAAAGTAGGTTCAGTTATATTTGCTGGCAAATAATTTTCTTCTAATTTGCTTAGGTCTACTTTTCTTTTTTTTCGGAGACCATCTTCACCTTGTTCTTTAGTTTCATTCGCGATCGCTCTATTTATTTCTACTGTAGCTATAGCTATAGCAGTAACAACAACCCCCCAAATACCTAAACAGTGGCTCAAGAAATTGAAAATATTTGATATAGTTGAACCCTGAGAATATGTATATCTAAAAAAGGCAATTAAAATTAATATTGCTAATAATAATACAAAAATGAAATCTGTCTGACTGTTAAGCCAAAACAAAGGGTTTTTAGTTAGATTCTGTGGAGAGGAACTAGCAATTTTATATCTACTTAAAATTTGTTTCATTGACTACCCTCCTTTGAACATCAATTACTTAATTATCATTATCAACACTAGGCAAAGCTTGGTCACTAGTTGATTTTTTTCTGTGTATTTTTACTTTCTTATGGTTCGAGATTTACTTTTTTAACATAATCATCAAAATCATCATTTCCCCTAGGAGCTAATAAAGCAGATTGTTGGGATATAAGCTTATTAGCTTTCTCTATATTAGTTTGTAAAAGTTCCGATAATTTCTGCTTTAATTCTTTTTCCTGTTGTCTATATTTATTTTTGCGTTCCTCATTGCCAGGCTGAGTACTTAGATCCTGAAGGTGTCCACGGAGTAACTCAAGTTCTTTTTGAACAGTTTCAATTTCATCTAAAGATATACTTCTTTCAACTAGACGCAGCTTTTGATCTTGAGTTATCTGCTCTTGCGCCTTAATTAAATTGTTCTTCCGAATATTTGACTGAGTCTTTCGTTCAAGCTTTTCTATCTTAGTCTCTTCACGACCGAACCGAGAAAGAGTCACTATTAAACCAAATTCATTAATAACATCTTTACTTGCTAACACATTAACTTGTTTAAGAATTTTAGCAGCTTGTTTAATGCTTTTATATATGAGTTCTCCACTGTCCAAAGTTATAAAATAATATTTAAGTTGTTCTTCTAAGAACTCTCTAACCTTTTCAATTGAGCATTCACGAGATTGAAATGTATCCCACTTCTCTTTAGCAACTCCAGTAATACTAAAGGAACCACTATACTTAACTATTTCTCCTGCATCTTCAACAGTTCCTACCTGAATCTCAAATTTACAAGACTCACTTTTCAACTGATTAATTCGTTGGATTAAATCTGTTTCAAGTATACTTAAATAAATTCTGATAGAACTTGCATGAAATTTGCTACTCAAAACACTGTTTACTTTTTCAACTAGCTTTTTTTTTAATAGGTTCTTCTTCTGAATATGGATGATATTCAAAGTAATAGTAAAAATCGTCAGGTTATACATCCTGTAGTACTTGACTAATAGCATCTAATACTTCTTGTTCTATAAGTTCGTCAATATCATTTTGAGGGTCGTTTAAAATATCCTTAATTTTTTCTAGGTTTTCTATTTTTCCACGAACATCAATACCTAATTTAACTTTGACGTTGTTTTGCTTCGTAGAAAAATACTCTTCTTCTTTAAACTGAAAACCTTCAGTTCTTAATTTGAGAGGCTTTAAGTCAGGAAAAGTGCTAATTAATTCAACTTTGTAACCAATTTTTTGAGATTCTTCGTTGAATTTCTCCTTGATTTCTTCCTCTTTATACCTTAAGATAAAATCTACATATTTCCAAGTAAATAAATGCTTATGAAGAGTTTTTTTAAGATTTTCTTTTAACCACTATTCAAGGTTGGAGATCTTGGCTTTTCTATATTTGAGGATACTGTCTTTATTTCCTATAGGTTCAACAGCTAAAATATTTTTGATATTCACTTTGCCATAAACTGGAATATCATACTCAAAATCATATTTAATAGGATCTAACTCAGGCATCCGAAGTTCATTGTCAACTTCTGGAAAAAATCCCTCTATCTTACGACCATGAGTTTTAAGTATTTTGTTAAGGTGGGAAATCAATTTTAAACGGACAATATCATCAAATTTATAACAAAAATCATATAAGCAGGTCTCCTTGCGAAGATATTTTTTAGTCTCCTCTTGAAGAATATCCTTTAGCAAGTATTTCATAGACTCGTAAACTACTCTGTTTGATCATATTATAGATGATTTTATATGCTTCTTGACGGACTTCCTCACTTCCTCGATTAATGCATTGATTAAACCAGTAATATTGAAGAGGAGACCTCAACCGTTTTGAGATTTCTAGAACTGCCTTATGACGTTTTTCATCGATTAATCTATTCAAAAAAGTATCTAAAAAATCCACTAATTCAAGATAATTGAAAGTTTCGCGGAGTATGCTTACAATATAGTAGTAAACATACTTTAAATCTTTACTCTTTTCATCAGTATGACGCTCCAAAGCTTCTATAAAAATCTGTACTAACCAATCTACCCAAGTCTCAACCCCTGGTTCAAAAAGCATCATAGCAACTGATAAATCTTTTAAAGCTTTTGCAACTGGGGGAGAAGCATCAAACAGTAAATTTAACTCTATAAGTTTTTTGAACTTTTTCCTATATTCTATAAATTTTTTCTCTTCAAAATATTTTTTCAATTCACCTCGCAAATGGGGTAATGAAAAATTAATTACCCTAGAAGAGTATTCATTAAGAGAAAGTTCTAGATAGCATTTTTGTAATATTTGTTCAGGATCTTCTTCCCAAATATCACACAATAATTTCTTTGTTTGAGCTAATGGTTGATCCACACTTCTGTCAGTTACTCCTTTTTGAGGCTGATTAAAAGTTATAACTTTATCTCCAACTGTTAATGAAACTGTTGAGTCAGAATTCACAGGAGTTTCAACTTTATTTTTCTCCTCAATTAGAGTTGTTTGTTCTCCTAGTAAAAGACAAACAATTCGCTCAAAATCACTGATACTTAAACCTTGAAAGAATGTTGCCACATATAGTACAGTCTTGCATAGAACGTCTGCTTTCTCATATAGTGAAGCACCATATTCTTTTTCATAGATAGCTATCTGTTGGTCTATATTTTCATTTGTAGCTTTTGACTCTAAAAACGGAACTTCCAAGTGGGGGAATGACAGTGATTTAATCCGTTTCCTTTCTAGTATAGTTTCTAATACTGTTGATTCAGCTATACAAATGCAAAATCTTTGACTATTTTTTAAGTCCTGTTTTATCGTCCCCGCCGTAGAAGGTTGTACAACCAAAGAATCTAAAAAAGTTTGTGCTTCATAGCTATCTACAACAATTAAGGTTGATTCTTCTTTTCCAATAGCTGAGTTAAAGACGATATTATCTATATTTATTTCGATATCTAAATTTTTAGAGGCTCCTAATTCTCCTGTAAATAGCCTCTTGTTTGATACTGAAATTTTCTCAGTCAAGCTATAAGCAATTGAAAGTGCGGTGCTTAAATCTGAACAAGTAACAATAACCAAATAGTCTTCTTGTAATTTCTGGGAATAATCAGATAAATCATCAATTCCGACATCAGGAAGACTTTTTGACTTTGGAGGTAAAGGTTTTGTTGGAGCAATTGCTTCTTGGTTTACATTGGATTGATTCTGGCTAAAGCCATCTTTTTTTTCATCCTTATATTGGGAATATTGATTTTGAACAAAAATTTCAACATAGTTTTGGTTGTTGTTATTACCAGATGTAGTTTGTTGAGTTGTTCTAGTTTCCCTTTCTGCATTTTTGCTCACAGCAGCTTGCTGATTTTGGCTCTGTTCTTGAGTGTTATTATTGCCTGATGCAGTTTGTTGGAAAACAGCCCCTTGATTATCTTTAGCGTTTTGTTCTATTCTAAGTCCATCATCAGATTCTGTTGGGTTTTGATCAGATAGCTCCTCTGGGTTTTTGCCTTGCTCTTGACCACTCTTACCTAGATTATCTAGACCATTTTCAGTTCCAGAATCTTTTCCCCATGGGTCCTCAATAGTTGGGTCTTTGTTCGGGTCTGTGCTCATAAATACAATACTTGTTTAACTGAGTAGAAATTACGAAAAAAAACTTTGGAGCTAATTTATTTACTCAATCTAGAGATACTTAATTTCTTTAAACGAAAAAGCTTTTACCATATTCAGTCGAATTTTCGTTTAGATGTATTTGAAATCCTCCTTTTTTGGAGTTTCATAAGTTTAAAAATCAGCTCTTAAATTAAAAACTTTAATAAGTTGTCCTGTAAAGTGCTGCTTGAGAAATTTATTCAGGTTTAATCCAACTTTTAACAATAGCTTTCCCCACATTAATATAAGGATTGTCCAAAAACTCTTCAATTGCAGCCTCACTACCAGATTTCAACGCAGCAACAGCTCGACGTTTAAGACTGGGAGTCGTCTCATCATTAACATAAGCTACTATCTCAACTTCAGTAGCATTAGGATTGCTAACTTCTAGCTGCTTAAGAAGCCTTTGAATTTCTATCGCTGCTTCTGCAAGAGTTTTCTGCTGCTCAATCAAATGGACACTTTGGTTTATTAGTTGACTATTGTTGCTACCTCTTGTTGTAGTTTGCTGGGAAACTCCAGATGATCCACTAACAGATTGGGAAATTTTACCCGATTGATTAGACATATGTATAAAGTCTTGTTGATAAAGGAGAGTGCAATACTGTCTTAGCATATTAAATCTGTAGCACTCCTAAATCATTTGTGAAAAATCACTAGTTTTCTTGAAAAATAGTTCCAATCCCTGTTCCTGTTGCTTTCTACCTTCTAGTCGCCCATCTCTTTCACTTTTCAGATAGGATTGTTATAGTACTAGACCCATCTAAAAATTTAAAGAATCTTTCTATAACCTTAATTTCAGCTTTTTTATAATGATAAGTTACTCATGCTTGGCTTGATTTAAGATTATAAAAAATAGTGTTTTTCACTAGATTATTTTCATGATTATTTATAGATTGTTTTTGTTTAAAACTAACTGCTTTTTAGGTTACAGGGAAAAGGGAACAGAGAATAGGTAAGAGTTTTAAAAGTTTTATTTACTTTTTGATTTGTCGCAACCTATTCAGGACTGCTATATACTCAAATTTAGCCTCTCAGATTTCAGTAATTTGAATATTCTCGACAATAACGGTGACTTTTTCATTTTTTATATCGTGACTTATTTCGTGATTTAACTTTTCTAATTTATCTATTCCTTTTGAGTTGATTTGGGCTAGTAAAATTCTGAGTATTCCCGATTAGCAGTTGACTTTTCATGAGATAAAATTTCCCAGTTTTTTTGACTGTGATTAGTGAGGGAATGAATTGAAATTAATTCCATCAAAAATATCCTCAAAGTGGTTGATAAAAGAAACTTGACATGATACTATAAACACAATTAGCTCCAAATGCTCCTGAACAAAATCCCATTGAAGATGTTTGGCTACAAGGAAAAGAAATGGTAAGAAGATCTTGGAATCTTTGCCATAATTTTCAGATAGTCAAGTGGCTATTTTCTT
>JAKQYE010000234.1 GCA_023356605.1 Trichodesmium sp. MAG_R02
TAATTGAAGGATGTTTCAATTGGTCGGTTAGATATTTTGATAATAATCCGTGTTTAACTTGATAAATACTTTGTCCTATATAATAAGCAAATATTTTTAAGAAGTTCCACACACTCCATTGCACAAGCAATATGATTATTTCAACTATTCCCAGACGACACTGGCGCCTGTCCTTCAAGCACAATCAAGCAATAATCAATTAATTTTCCATCTAGCCAAGAGATTCAAATTCCACATCCGTAAGTGATGATTGATTTAGGTCATTAGTGACAATATATTCAGCACTTGACAAATTATGTTTAGTATGATAATTGCCGTAAAATGAGTGGTTAAAATTTGGAGCTACTCATAATTATAGTCATTTTACTTAAGAATGAGACATTAAGCGACACAATAATCACGGATAATTTCATATCTTCGTTCATCACTATAATAACACAATTTGTACTTGACCATTACTATGCAGGACTACCAATTTTTTTCCCTCTTTTTGACCACACATAAATACAATCTGGAAATTATTCAAATCCTGACTTATCAACGAATACTAAACTGTTAGTCCCATATATTTTGATTGATTTCCGTAAATGCTGATAATATTTTATCCATTATTATTTACTTCTTTGCGCGATAACGTAGCTCTGTTTTTTTCTGATCATTTTCATTTTTTTGATAGCCTTAAAAATTGCACTTGTAGTTACGCCGAATTTTTCAGCTCTCTGTTTTAATCTAGCTTCTAGATTTTCTTGTATATCTATTGACAATTCTCTTATATCTAGTGATCTCTATCGCTAATGATATTTTACCTTTGTTGCTACCAGTTCTTTTCTCTCCAGCCATCTGTATATTGACGCTCTTCTTATTCCAAACACTTGCGGTGCTTTGGTGACTCTACCACCATTTTCTATATAATCTATTACTTTTTGTCTCAAATCTAAACTATAAGCCATGATTTCTACTCCCATACCTTCTCTCTTCAATCTTAAACTCTTTTTGTCTCATTCTTAGATTAAACTACTATAATGGCGTTTCTGCCAACTGAAGCCAAATATATAGTTATTTTAATAAAGAATTGAGACAAGTATTTCTTGCTATAACTAAGTTTCAAGAGAAAAAAAATTCCATTCTTATTTGAAATGACTATAGTGTCTTTGGGTAAGTCCTGTTAGTAATTAATAGGCCGGAGGACACGCCTCCTACCCAAGAGGCAAGTGAATGCTTCAGTGTAGGCAAGTTACCGAACCACACCACCACCAACAGGTCGAACATCTTCCCCGGAGAAGGGAGTTGTACCACCTTCCCAGTTGAAGTCACTTATCCGGAGACTCAATGTACCAGTTCGTCGTCTAGGACTAAAACTTAATACCACCCCATAAGTACGACGACTATATTCTAATGTAATTCTATCATCAAGAATGTCACCATTTTCTAAGTTGATACCACTCTGGTAACCAACCCGAAAACCTTGATAAATCTGTTGGACTAAACCAAATAAAAGCACATTTGTATCCTCCACCCGATCAAAGAAAAAAGGTGACTGACCACTTAGACCAGTCTGACTATAAGTTAAGTTAAATCCAGTATAATCAAAAAAGTCTCTGGAAAAATGCCCAAACTGTCCAGTAAACCCAAGACTTCCACGTACAAAAGATTGGTCTTCATCATTACTATAAATACTCGTAGCACCTGTAAGTCCTAAAACCATTTGCAGAAACGGAACTACTGGTTGACTAGTATATCTCAAACCTTCAGTTGCAGTAGGGGGTAATGCTTCACCACTCCAAATAGTTAGTGGGTATCTCAGAGAAACTACACTCTGGAAACGACCAAGGTCAGCTCGCGATCTAGGATCGCTATCATCATCATCTTCATCATCAGGAAGAGGTTCAAATGGTTGGAGATCGCTTAACAATTCTCGGCGATCTGTTCTCCCATTCACAACTTGATATCCGCTCTGAAAACTCAGCCCAACACCAGTTTTACCTATTTGTATGACAGGGGAGGTCAGTACAACACCTGCACTACTGTGAACAGTTTGAAATCCTAAACTGCCATTAAATAAGCGATCGCGATAGCTATACTCTCCAGTCAAATTGTAACCTTGGAAAAACTGCCTTAGTCGAACACTACCCCGAAAGTCATCTTCTTCCAGGTCAGGAAAATCTTCAAATGTGAGAAATGTAGCACGCCCCTCCAGTTGAGTTGTAGGTGTTATGGCACCATTGACAGAAGCTTTGAGACCCAAAACATTACCATCTATAGGGGAGTCATCTTCATCACCAAAAAATGCTCTTTCCAAGTAATATTGAGGACTTATCTTGATTTGCAAAGGACCTGGCAGAAGAGGCATAAATGTACTTTCAACAAATAAACCACCTCGATCATCTTGGTCATAACCAATTTGAATTGGGAGAGGATCTCGTTGCTGGCGATCTATAACAGTTCTTTCACGAAATAGTGGCAAACTAAAACGTTGGTCAAACACTAACCGGGATTTTTTCGTTATAAGTTCATCCTGAAAGGGAGATAGAGGTCTAAGTGTAGCGCGCTCAGACCTTAATTCTACTTCCGGAGGTGAAAAGGGGTCATTGCTTAGTCGAAGATTTATGGCTTCCCAGGTCCCAGCACCTAATAAGTTAAGACGCTCAGCTTCAAAACGCAGTCGGTTAACTGTTCCTGACTGCTTTGGTGCTTTTAGTTTAGGTTGAAATCTAAGTTTTGTACCTTCAGTAGCTTTCACTTTTGTTGGAGGTTGAGTAGCAGCAATACGATCGCTCAAGGATACCGCATCTAATGCCCCTACCCCTTCTGTTGTTGGTAAAGATTTTGAGATGCTTTGCTCTGCATCCCCGACAAAAATAATTCCGCTTGCTTGCTCAATTAATCCTTTATCAAGGGTAAAGTTGTATTCCATGCGTTCCCCAAGCAATACTTGTTCTGCTTGAGTAAAAACAGCATTTCCTGTAGCTAGGAGTTGACGAGTTGTCAGGTTAACTTGTACTTTATCAGCACTTATTACTCCTTGACTAAATCTCACTGTGACCTTACCAACTGCCGTAATAAGTCGACGTTGATCATTATATTCTTGGCGGTCTGCAGTTACTTCAACTACATCTGCTGGTAGAGGTATTTCAATAGGTTGTCTATCTTCTATTGTATTCTCTGAGTCTTGAGTTTGAGATTCCGGTTCTGGTATAGGAAATTGAGTTCCTTTTTTATTGTCTTGTGACTCTGGGGTGTCAGTTTCGCTAGTAGGTTGCTCGTATTGGGGAAGGTTTGGTAGTTTTGGGGAAGTGTTTTCTCTGATGCTTTGCCCTATCTGAAATTTTGATCGAAATGGTTGTTTTGTGTTATTGAAACCTTCTAATATTTTTCTACTATTGAGACTGAGTGAATTTGTTTGTTGAGTAGTTTGTGGCTCTTTTTCAGACGTAGCATATTCTGAGAAATTTGAAAAGGATATGGATGAGAATGTCCTTTTTCTATCTGAATTGATTTGGCTTTCGAGAGTAGAAATTCTCTGTGCTGATGATATATCTATTTCTATTGGTGGTCCAAGATTGGCTGAGGTTGTATGAATTGGACCTACTTTCTGAGTGTGGTCAAAATTTGAGGTAATTTCAGGAAATCTGTACAACACGGTTTCTCTGAACTTTTCTCCTAAGAAAGTGTTCTTTGCAGATACTCTGATTTCCTCTGCAACCTGGTTGAATTTTGACGTTGGACTCGATTGATTTTGATTTGGAGTAGATAGTTCCTGTAGTACATCTGTAACGGGATTAGTTACAGATTGTGAAGGCAGGGTCTCAACAATTGGAGGTAGTTCTGGAGGTGGCAGAGGGTAGGACATATTTCAGATAGAAATACTAAGTTCACAGGATTAAAGATTGGAGTTTATCATAAACTTAAGGACTAGGAGTTTCACACAACCACAATATTGATTAACATTAAAGCCAAAAGTTAACTGCTGATCCTATTCAGAAAGCTTTACTTAAATGGAATTTATACCATTTACCATATTCTGTCAATAATGTCAAAAATTAGCCTGGAATAGAACACTTGACAAAGTTAGTGGACATCCAGGCTGAGTAATTCTCCTACAATATCAACATTTACTTGCCTCTAAGGGAGAAGCTACACTTTATATATTCAATATTTTTGATTTTAGTGAGAGAAGAGAGAACATTTACTGCTTTTTCTCTATGGCTATAATACTAGCTTTAACGGGAGGAATCATCCCAAGTTGACTATTTTTTTTGTGGAGTGACTCTAGGGTAGAAGCTAAAATTAATATCTATTTACTGCTTTATAAAACTGTTTAGAAACATCACAATTAGTGACAATTAAATGTTCACTTCCTGTTTTTATTTACTAAAAGTCAGCAGTTAGAAATTCAGAGGTATTAACAATCAAGCCAAGGGCATCTCTCACTTTTTATATTTGCATATTATAAACGATCTAAAGTCCATAAACATACCATATTTTGCTTAATCAAAGATTATCACAATTAATGGCATATCGATTACATGACTTCAGTACCGTTACAAGTATTATGAAGATGGAAAAAATCCATCCCCTTCATTACTTTGAACAACTATGGCACAATAACGCTTTATGACGTAAATTATCAACTAAGTCAATTCTGTTTACTCCATGTCCCTACCACTTGGGTTCCGTGCGGGGTCATTGGATAAGAATCCAAAAATAAATAACAAGACAAAGAATAAGACAACGATATTCACAACTATTTTCAAAGTCAGCATTTATTATTTCTCCTAAAAGGACAGGGTTTGAGACCGAATTTTTTCGATCAAATATCTATAGCATCATTATTATATCGAAATGTTAACCCATTTTACCAAAATCATTTGTCAAAAAATTTTCAACTTTTGTTGACACCATTGCCACATCTGTACAAATATTTTTTCTACCCAAGTCATAATTACATCTACCAACCCCAATATTATCTCTAGGGGATGTTTGACATAACCTACTGGAACTGATTCTACCTCTAAATAGTTTGGTTGATCTTTAGGTCTACTTTCTAATTTATAAGTTTGAACAGATACTTTGGTACTATTTATGCTAATGTCCATATCCTGTTCAGTTCTATGTCCATCTATCTTTCTCAAAACTTCTTGGAATATGATCGCCTCTTTTTTGGGGGAATTATTGGAAGTTGAAGTTTTCCCATAATAAGGGTGCTGATGTAAAGGAAGATTTTTCTCTTTTCCTAATTTTTTTATACTCCCTGGGTTAATTAAAGGTTTAGTTGTTAAAGAGGTAGCTATCTGAAATGTTTCTGGTTCAAATGACGATATTAATGAGGCAACTATTGGGGTTTCATCTTGGGTTACTAAAGAGCTTTGTTGATTTTCTTGGTCTAGTTCTGGTTCTTTAAATGATTCAAATTCCCATTCTTCTTCTGTTTTAAAAGGTGGCAGCAAACCATTTAATCCTAGACCTCTAGTAATAGGATATAAATAGTGTTTTGCTAAATCATAAATAAACCCACCGAAAGTTAGATTTGAACTTGACAATAATGGCTGACTTTGATGTGCTGCTAAACCTCTATTGTTATCCTTTTGTTCATTTTGCTCTAAAACAATATTCGATTCATCAAACAAATTGAACCACAAGGCAATTTTACTCGTTTGTACCCAAGCCATAATTTGCCATACTCCCCCTAGGAGTCCAAAGCTTGGTACAAGTTCCGCACAGGGTTGAAGTAGCAATAGGGGTTTTTCTTTTGTCTTCCCTATTTCTAATATTGCAGGGTTGTCTTGTTTGACCTTGGTCGAAATTTCTGATGCCTTATAGTTATCTACAATCTCTAATTCTGAGAATACTTTACCCGGCATTTTAACCATAAGTTGGGGGTTAGGGGGGTCATACAATTTTGGATTTACTTGTGTTGGAATTACTGATACTTCCTGAATAGGTTTGTCAGTAGTTTGATTATTTTTATTGACTTTTTCTTTTGTTTGTGGTAATTCGTTTTTGGTTGTTTGTTGTAGTTGTTTGAGTGCTATGCGAGAGGTTTGTAACAACACATATATAGGATAAAGTAACAATTGAGCTGTGTTGGTAGCTGTCAATTTTAAATGACGGAAGGCGCGATCTCTTTGGGTTAATATTTGGCGATATTTTGCTACAACAAAATTTAATACTTTACTTTTATAAGGACTTGAAGTCATTTTTAGTTAGATATTGAGATACTTTTCCAGAGTTGACTCTAAAAACAAAAAATATACCTTTTAGGTCACTTCAGGGAAAATGGAACAAGTTATATAATTTCCTGTTGAACACTTACACTTCGGAGGATTTTGGCACTTATCCTTTCAGCAGGAGGCAGAAGGATAGAATTAGCACTTACGGGGGATTTTTTTTATTAGTGATTATCCAGACATAATATTGATTATTCCTTTTCCCCTAGAAGATTACCTAATTGTTTACTAAAGTATAAATATGGTGAATTATATTTTGAGTTTGTTCGGCTGTTTAAAGCTAATTGAGTTCAAAGTATTTTTTCAGCTTATATTAAATTTGTTCCATATTTATACCCAAGGGCAAGGAAGATGATGTAGCCGTTTTAGTCTTAAAAAATGAATAATATATTCAGCTAAATTAAAATTAGGAGAATAACTCGGAGTATCAATAAAACATACCACAATTTCATCTGATATTTTTAGTTCTAAAAAATGTGCAAGTAATTGATTGATCATTTTCTTTTTATCTGTGTAATTATTATCTAAAATAATAGTAAATTTATCAAATTCATTTTTGACACAATCCAGGCACAGTCGTATAAAATAACCTGAAACATCCTCCGTTTTAGAATTTTCTTTTAATTGGAAATACTCTTGAGCTATCCCGCCCATCTATGGCTATCATCCCGTTCAATTTATGTCCCCGTCCTTTCTCTTTACTGGGTACTTTTGGCCTTCTGTTCTTTTCTGCCCATCCGTAAAAAATACTGGGACATTCATAAACAACAAATTTGTCAAAAAATACTATTTTTTCTTTTTCTTCTTGAGATTCAAGTTTTTTTTATTTGATATATAGCAGTCCTAAATAGGTCGCGACAAATCAAAAAGTAAATAAAACTTTTAAAACTTTTACCTGTTCTCTATTCCCTGTTCCCTGTTCCCTAAAAAACAGTGGGATTTTTGCCACGGATAAAATAGGATTGCTATAAATGTTTTTTTCTTCTTCTTTGTTAGCATTAACATAATCTCTATGTGCTTTTTGATGTGGTCAATTTAACTCCTTAAGTATTTCATAGATTCTGGTTATTTTTAGTTTCACTCCCCATAATACTAGATCATACTATTAATAATAGTACCTGTCCATATATTTCTATCTATGCCATACTCTCTGGGCAATTTTTCCAGTAACATTCTTTTTAATTCTTGTTTGTTTTCTAAATTTAATCTTGAAGGTACTTGATGATAAATTGGTGAATGTTAATTCATTTAACCCTCCTGTCAGAAATTTATCTATCCAAGTTGATCAAGTTTTCTAATTACCATTTAATAATTCTGATACTTCTATTCTACTTTTTCTCTCATATTAAATATCTAATTGCTAGTAATCTTTTCCCTAAATATTGTCTGTGATTTTTGTAGTCTAGTTTTGGCCATAAATTCAAATTCCAGTTGGCGATCGCTCAATCTAACTCTCCTATTTTCCCAATCCTCATAAAATGATATAGTTCCATTATTGCATTATAGGTAATCTTCTGGCAGGAACGGAGTAGAAATTGACAGAAGTAACAAAAAAGCTTTTGCAAGAGAAAAAAAATCATAACTTGAGTCATGTTTTAGATTTCTAATGGACTTGCTATAAATATAGGGTTTTCAAGGGAGACGTGAAAAAGCATTATACTTTTTAAGATTAGGAAAGCTGAATAGCTTAAAATAAACTAAAAGTTTAAATAAATCCTTAATAATATTCAACAAAAACGATAACACCTTCTCAGTAAGTTTTTTAGTTGTAACCAAACTCCCTCAATCGGATTTTATGACGGAGCATTAGGGGCAAATAGTTCAGAGATTACTTTCCACCGTGACTCTGTTAAATTTTGATTCACACAGCCAAGTAATTCACGCATTTCTTTTCCCTTGTGATAGGTTGCACCATCCTAAATAATTAGTTTCGTCTTTCTTTTACCAAGTAATTTTTCCCTTCTGTTTGATTGATTTTGAATAGTTTACTCTACATTTGTTTGGTATTTCTACACCACCTCAAGTACATACCATTTGAGTTTGCTAATTATTCTCACAAAAACAATATTTTATGCATTAATTGGAAATCATATCTCACCTTTTTAGAGATTAATTTCACCTGTTTTGAGACTCAGATTACTAATAGCTTTAGTGGTCAAAACTAATAAAATTATCCCTTGGATTTTATCTTTATATTTAGGTAGTTTTAGTCGTCCCGTAAATTTATTCTGGTTTTATTTATAGGGCTTATTTAGTACTAAAAAACTCTGCCAACTTTTGTCTTATATTTTTAGTATTTGTTTACTTAATTAGGTACTAAAATAAACTGTAGGTCTGAGTTTGGAGGCGGTTGACAAAACTTAATATAGTGAGGTTTTTTTTGTGGGTAGCTACTTAAATCCTAATAATTACAACTAGCAAATCTCTACTCATATCATCCTAACCCTATTGTAAATCCTAATTCACTTTCATGGGGGACTTAGAGCACACAACCATAGACAGAAACAAAAGAGTCGACTAAACAAAGCTGAGTAACTTTTTCATTTTTTATTCCCTTCTACAGGTTGCTAACAGCAATGTAACAGTCAACACACTACAGGTTGGGAAGAAAATATATAGTTTTTTCTTAAATAAGAATGAGACTTTTTCTTTGTACAATAATTACGAATAATTTCATCAATAGATGTATTGATAGGTGAATACATTGTAGCTATTTTTAATACACTAAAATCATGTTCTATGTCATTTAAATCAGGAGAGAATTTTGGCAAAAATAGTAATTGGTGACCCCCTTTACTAATTCTCTAATAAAGTTTTTTCGTGTTTAATTGGTGAATTATCCATGCAGCAGTACATTGGGAATTTTTAATGATGGTAATAAATGTTGATAATACCATTGTTCAAATCCCACGGCATTTAGGGTGACTTTAAATATAATTGGTGCTATTAAATCTTTTGACTTTTTTCTTCTCCCGGCTACTAAATTTTCTCTTTTACCTCGTTTTCCCTCTTGCTCACCATAAACTTTTTTCCTTTTTTTTGACCAGGCATAAATACAGTCTTGATTATCTTCA
>JAKQYE010000235.1 GCA_023356605.1 Trichodesmium sp. MAG_R02
GGAAGACGACCCGTTAATAGGTGTTAGGTGGAAGTGCAGTAATGTATGGAGCCTAGACATACTAACAGACCGAGGGCTTGACCTCTAATTTTGACTTTGACTTCTGGCTATGCAGCCTTCATGGTTTCTTTTATGCCTGGTGTCTATGAGGCTATGGAACCACTCTGACTCCATCTCGAACTCGGTAGTGAAACGTAGTACTGGCGAAGATACTTTGGGGGTAGCCCCATGTGAAAATAGCTCGATGCCAGGTAAATATTTAACAAAGCATCTTTCTGATACACTGGAAAGGTGCTTTGTTGTTTTTGGTAGTAGTTTTTTGCTAATCAGTCCAATATAATTACATTTCTGATGATATTAAAACTTTGAATACTGGTTTTATTGCTGAAGAAGTTCCAGATTTAATCAGCTACTCCCTTCCCGCTACCGCTATAAGATTACCTATCATGTAGCAGTAGCATAAGTATTACAAAGGTAAATTAGAGCAGCAAAACCATCAAACCTTTATCCGATAGAATGCTTCAATAATGCGATCGCGATCTTAGACACTGAATTACGGCAAAAACTATAATACAAACTCCAAAAAGAACAATTATTGGTAGTTATTTATACTTTAATCTAGCTACGCTAAAATACAAATATGCCGAATTATTTTTTGGATTTGTTCAGGTGTCTGAAGTTGATTAAATTGGAAAAACTTTTCTAATTTCTCTTTATAGTTCTTTTAAATAAGGATGAGACATTTTTTACCTGAAATAGTTTCATAGCAAGAAACACTTGTCTCAATTCTCCCAACGAAACAACTATAACTTGTTGAATATTTACATCCAAGGAAAGGTTAGGATCTAGCTATGAGGAGAACTAATTAATTAGGGAAACCGACTGGGAGATAATTGCTGGATAATCTCATCATTTTCCCCAGCTACATAATTAGCAAATCTTTTAGCTAGGGGAGGTACCAGTGTAAATGGACTACTAAAGCCAGAAAAAATATGTATTCCTTCTAAATTAGGAATAGCTCCGATGAGAGGTAAGTCGTCAGCACTGTATGCTACTAAGCAGTGATGCCAGGTTGCTGGTAAATCTTCTAGTGCAGGCAAAACTTTTCCTATTTCTACTCGCATAGTGGCTTCACTTTGAATAGGATCAACTTTAGCGTAGGGGTCAGTGAGTACGCGGGAAATTTGACCTATTCTAATGCTACTATTTTTAAATTGAATTGCACCAGGGTCTAAGCTAAACGGTACAAACTCATGACCAGGTTCATCCCACATTTTCTCGCGCTCAACTGTACTTGTAGCAATTTCATAATTTAAACGACTTGTTAGTGCTGGCAAAACGATAGTCTTTAGTTGTAGTTCTACAGGAGGAGTTTCTAGCATTTCAGCATGGGTAAAATAAACACGAGTAGAAATACCTGCTGACTTTAGGAAGTGACGGGAAATTCCTCCTGCACAAATAACAACATTAGCTGTGTGATAAGTTTTGCTTTTAGTGTATACCCCGGTTATCCTTGCATTATCACCAGTTTTAACGAACCCAGTTACCTCTATAATTTCAATTTGACCTCCTAACCTAGTAAATGCTTGGAAATATCCTAGAGTTATGGCTTCTGGAGAAACATGACCTTGACTAACAGTAAAAGCTCCTGCGATCGCCTCTTTATTTAGTAAGGGTTCCATTTCAAAGGCTTCTTCGACACTTATGAGCCGAGGTAAAATATTATACTTGGAGAAATTAGTAGCTATTTTTCCTGGGTCGTCTTCTGGGGCGATAGTTAGCAATAAATCTAACTCTCGAAACTGAGTATCTGCTTCTAACTCTTCAGATAAACAATGATGGCGTTGTTTTCCCTCCTGAACAAGTTGTTTAATCAAATCCGTATTACCTAACCAGTAGGGTAAACTAGCATAACTATAACGAGTTGCATTGTTTAAAGTAGAATATTTTTCTAACAGGAGCACAGCAAAACCTTTTTTTGCCAATTCATAACTAAGAGCTGCCCCAGTTATACCACCCCCAACTACAATCCAATCGTAATTTTTCATAAGCCTTTCGATATAACATTTTCCTGATATTATAGTAGGTGTTTAACATATAAAAAAATATTAAATTATTTAGCAACACAATTATGCAGTTTATCAATCAATTGTTCAATATAAATACTAGACTCAGGATTGCAATTTGTAGACCTATACTTATACTATTATCAAGTATATTTTGGCCTCCCCTTAGCCAAGCACAATTACCTCATTTTGATTCTCCCATACCTAAATCCTCTTCTCAAGAAAAACAGTCTTCGACGATATCACCATCAAATACTCTTAAAACTCAGCCTTCAGAATCAATTATTAATGGTTCAACACCTCCTTTACCAGTAGAAAGACAATCGCCTCTTAGGATTATCAAACCTGTGAATGGTTTTGTTAATATTAAACTCACAAATGAAACTGCTGCTGAAATCTATTATGAGGTAATTGGAGATACTACACAACGTCAGTTGTCAGGAAAATCAGAGGTTATTTTAAGGACATTGAAAGTGCCTGTAAATATTACTTTCTATCGGGAGACGGGAGATTTTTTATTCATACAAACAATGTTCATTGCTCAAGAGGATATTTTAGAGCTGATTATGACTGAAACTAATGATTTCAATTTGAATAAATCTAGTTTGTTAATAGAGGAAACTGGAAGTTTATTTTTAAATTAGTTATTCCTGAAATAATAATATAGTAATCCTAAAGTAATGAATTATTTATTTTTATAGTAGTTACAAAAAATATTCCTATACGGGGTGAACTACAATACCCTAATTCTAATGGTTAAAAGCGTTTGGGACTGCTTTTCGTAATGTGTTTAAACTTCCATTGACATCAGCATTGTATTTGAGACCACTTGAAGCTTTATAAAGTTTTATTCTCACTCGTTTACCACTAAATCTATATTTGACATCTTTTTGATAAACTGCTAAATCGTCCAAGTCTAAAAAACTAGCAATTGAAGACTAGATATAGTAATGGGGAGTTGCCTTAAACCCTATAGATATTGTACATATCCAGATTAGGTAGGTCAATCCCATCCTTTATTATGACAATTGAACAATTTTTTAACTAATTACCAAAATTCATTGAGTTAAAGTTAAGTCTAATTTTAAAATTGACTGATATTTAAATATCTTTCGATTAAAATAATTGCTACAATATCATCTATTGGTTTAGGTGGTATTCGCATTCCAGGTGGAATTAAACGTACAAATCCTCGAGGAGGATATATTTGCCAGTAGCGCTCACGAGCTTCTAAACTACTATAGCGTTCATCTATTTTGATTATTGGTATTTTTTCCGAGATAATCTCTGTGAGGTGTTGTTGCCAAATTTTTGATGTGGTTTGATCACCTATTACAATTAAATTAATATCAAACTGTTCATTCAGTGTTGCAATTGTTGTGGTAATTTTTGCAGATTCTATGACTTGGTGATAGTGCAATTGCCTATTTTTACCCATAATTGCGATTCCACATTTATCACGACCAGGGTCAAATCCTAAAATCATGTTTAAATATTTATGATTCCTGACTAGATTAATACTATGTCCTGATATATTGTTCTGGATGAAAAATGCTTAGATGCACTTAGTCTTTTGATGTTTTTTCGCACTCTATTTGTAACTTCTGAATTTCTTGTCTGAGTGTTTCTTTCTGTTGTACAGTATTGCTCAGTCGGTTTTGAGTGAAATTTAGTTCGGCTTCAGTCCTAGCTTTCTCTGCTTGAGCTTGATTTAATTGCTCTTGGATTATTTTTAGTCTGGCCTCTGTTTGAGCTTTTTGGGCTAAAGTTTCCTCTAAATATTGATTAACTTGATTTAACTCGGCTAGAGCTAATTTTAAGTCATATCTTAATCTTTGTAATTCATTCTCAATTTTAGTTGTTTCCAATTTAGCTTTTGTCAGTTCCTTACTGGTTTCATTAAGCTTCATTTGGATTTTATCTATTCTAAATACACCTTTTCTTAACGGCTTGCTAGTCGCAAATAAAGTAACTAAGGTTAAAGCTGAAAGAATACTGCCAGTGAACATAGTAACTAACACGGCAGTATAGCGTGGTCTAAGGTTAAATATTCTTAGTCTTGCTTTGCCTACTTTTGTACCTATTTTATCGCTAATAGTAGCAATTACACTACCTAAAAGCAAAATTGCCAAGACTAGGATGATACCCGCGGTCATTAATGCCTACTGGTAAAAGTTTAATTCTAAGGATTGGTTCGGTTCATTGTTTCAGGTTATTAACCAGGACCAGATATAGGCAACAATTTACTTGACTATTATACCATTATATATTATATTTCTTCCGTTTTATATAAGGCAATCTTGACTACTCGATTAATGGTAGTTGATAAAATCAACTGTGAGCTACAGCTGTCCCTTTCAAGATGTCCGCGCTATAAAAGTTTGAGCGTCAATATTTTTACAAATATTTACTTTAATTTTTTAATCAAGTAAATTGCTGACTTAAAGCCACTGGATTATGTACTGTAATTTTCTTTTTATGAATAGATATCATTTCATCTTGCCGAAGGTCTCCAAGTAAACGAGTAACTGTCACCCTTGTTGACCCAATTGCTTCTGCAATTGCTTGGTGAGATAATTTCAGGTCAATGGTAATCCCATCTTTAGTGGGAACTCCAAAGTCTCGACAAAGAATTAACAAAAAGCTAACCAGTCTGGAACCCATATCTCGGTGTGCCAAGGTTTCAATCATCATTTCTGTCTGTAAAATTCGGGATGATAGTCCACGCAATAAAATAACTGACAGTTCTGGATCTTCTCTTAATGCTTTTTCTACCTGATCAATTGGCACTGATATTAACTCTACTGGGGTAAATGCCACTGCATGGTAAAAACGGTCGGACTTATGGCCTGTAATTAGAGATAGTACACCAAAAACACTATTTTCTCTAAGTAAGGCCACTGTAATTTCGTCTCCTGCTTCATAAACCCTAGATAGCTTCACTGCGCCTTTAATTAAGACGTAGACACGCTCGGCAGGATCCCCTGGAAAAAATATTGTCTTGCTCCGTTCAAAAGTCTCTACAACTGGTGGGTATGACCCACCAGATATATTACGGAAAACAGATGCTAGCGGTCTATCATGGGTCACGAGCAATTTCCTTACACTGCTTCATAAAACTGATACAAAAAGTCACTGGTTATGACATTTCAATGTTTACTTCCTGTTTCTACCGGAATTGTGGGCAGCACGACCTAAACAGGCATCAATGGTCAAGCCAACCAACTGCATCTCTCAAATTTATACTTGTATTTAGAGTGCGTATCTATAGATAAACCAAATTTCTAGCAATTAAAAATTAAAAGAATTAATGGTATATCCATAAGATAACTACGGTTTGAACTTGTTTTGGAAGATGAAAAGGATCTATTCACTTCGTTGCCTTGAACAACTGTAGAATAATAATACTTTATGAGATAAGTTGTCAACTAAGTCAATTTTCTCATCTAAATTTTCTTTTGACATTTTGATAATAAGTAGTTCACTAACTGAGCAAAGGTAATACTTTGAATAGGCAAGTTATTGCTGTATATTCAGGATTTACTTTACTCTGTTTGTAAACACTTAGGATAAATTAGCACATTGAAACCGAGAAATTTAATTTTAAATTCTGGCCTATAGGTGCTATTTTGCTAGAAGGAGAATCTATAGTAAACAAGGATACCATATTTGGTCATAAGTCATAATAGAATTAAATATTCAAATTTAATTTTATTATAGGTTAGTATATAACAATCAATATGTAGTATAATGTTAAGTTTAACAGGAAAAAATGCTCTGGTGACAGGGATTGCAAATAATCGTTCTATTGCTTGGGGTATTGCTCAACAACTTCACAAAGCTGGGGCTAATTTGGGGGTGACTTTTCTACCAGATGATAAGGGTAGATTTGAAAAGAAGGTCTGGGACTTAGTAGAACCTTTGAGTCCTTCTTTATATTTACCTTGTAATGTTCAGGACGATGAACAGGTTAAGGCTACTTTTGCCCAAGTCGGGGAAAAGTGGGGTAGATTGGACATTTTGATCCATTGTTTGGCTTTTGCTGGTAAGGAGGAATTGTCTGGGTATTTTAGTGATACTACTCGTGAAGGGTTTACTCGTGCTTTAGAAATTAGTTCTTATTCTTTGATTGATTTGAGTTCAAAGGCTAAGGAGTTGATGAGTGAAGGAGGGAGTATTTTAACTATGACTTACTTGGGTGGAGTTCGAGTTGTTCCTAATTATAATGTGATGGGAATTGCTAAGTCTGCTTTGGAAATGAATGTTCGTTATTTAGCTGCAGAACTTGGACCAAAAAATATTCGGGTAAATGCTATTTCTGCTGGTCCAATTAGAACTTTGGCTTCTTCGGCTGTTGGTGGTATTTTGGATATGATTCATAATGTAGAACAATCGGCTCCATTGCGTCGTACAGTTACTCAAATTGAAGTTGGTAATACTGCTGCCTTTTTGTGCAGCGATCTGGCGAGTGGAATTACTGGTCAGGTTGTTTATGTGGATGCTGGTTATGAAATTATGGGAATTTAGATATTGAACTCAGAACTCAGAACTTTTAGATATTAAACTCAGAACTCAGAAAACCCAATTTTTCGGTAATGATGAATAAACAGGCCGAAAACCTGTTTATTAAAAAACTAAAATTCAAAATCTATTTTTATTTTTATATTTTTCTTATGCAGATAAGCGATCGCCTTTCTTCATCTACTCCAGCAATACTGAATTTGCCTGCTAGAGTTGGTTCTGTAAAACGGAAAACTGGGGAAACTGATGTGAGTGTTACTCTTAATCTTGATGGTGTGGGTGATTGTCAGGCTAATACTGGTATTCCTTTTTTGGATCATATGTTGCATCAAATTTCTTCTCATGGACTGATTGATTTGGATGTCCAGGCTGTGGGGGATATTGAAATTGATGACCATCATACTAATGAGGATGTGGGGATTACTTTGGGCCAGGCTTTAAAGCAAGCCTTGGGCGATCGCAAGGGTATTGTCCGTTTTGGTCATTTTCTGGCTCCTTTGGATGAGGCTTTGGTTCAGGTGGCCTTAGATTTTTCTGGTCGTCCACATTTGAGTTATGGTTTGGAAATGCCGACTCAACGGGTGGGTAATTATGATACTCAGTTGGTGCGGGAATTTTTTGTAGCTGTGGCCAATAATAGTTTGATGACTTTGCATATTCGACAGTTGGCAGGCATTAATTCTCATCATATTATTGAGGCAGGGTTTAAGGCTTTTGCTCGTTCTCTACGGATGGCTACGGAAATTGACCCGAGGCGAGTTGGGGAAATTCCTAGTTCTAAAGGAGTTTTGTAGTTAGTTATCAGTTATTAGTTGGATAAGTTTTACACTATATTATAAAAGGTTAATAAATTTAGTCATATAGCAATCCTATGAGTGTTTGTGGCAAAAATCCTATTGATTTTTAGGGAACAAGGAAAAGGGAACAGAGAATAGGCAAGACTTTTAAAAGTTTTATTTACTCTTTGATTTGTCGCCACCTATGCGCGGACTGCTATATAAGGATGACTTAAGCTATAGTCATTTTAATTTAGATTCAGACAAGTATTTCTTGCTATAACCCGCGTTTGGTGCAGAAAAAGTTTTCCATCCTTATTTTAAATGACTATATTAGCTAAGGATTTCAATCTTTGGCCAGCCAGAGTCAAAATCTTTCTTGAGGTCTAATTTATGTTAGATAATATTTTTATGTTAGATAATATTTTTAAAACTATTATTAATATTGGTAAATCTGCTGTTCCTAAAATACTCAGTGCAGCTCAAAGAAATGAAATTGTTGTCAAAACTTTAAAGGAATTAAAACTTGACCCCACACAACCTCCCAAAAATGTTGATGGGGTTTATATTTATGCTTTGGTGGAATATGGGGTGGGTAAGGATGAGTCAATTTTGAAGCTTTTTCGGGAAAAGAAAATCAAAAACGCTTTTTGGAGTGCCTATACTACTAATTCTCCTATAAGTTTCTGGAATAAAGTTGATGATTTTATTCAATCTTATGCTTTGGGAGATGAAATAAAAGAGTCTCAGATTGATGTTCGCTCAGAATTAGAAGAGTTTGGCCGAATTTTTATTGGCGTGGCGAAGCGGACTAGATCTCCAGAATTTAAGCTTTATCCAGAATTGAATTATGACAAATATCCAGATTGGAATTTAGATGAATATCCGGCAGAGTTTAAGTCTTTAATTAAGGAAAAAATTAAGGCTTTTTGTGGTCGGGAATTTGTCTTTAAGACTTTTGAGAATTTTATTCAGAATAATTCTCAGGGTTATTTTACTGTGGTTGGAGATGCAGGGATGGGCAAAAGTGCTATTGCTGCTAAATATGTTGATGACTATAAATCTCCCTGTCATTTTAATATTCGCGCTGATGGTCGTAATAGACCTGAACTTTTTCTGAAGAGTATCCGCCAACAATTAATTAAACGCTACGAATTGCCAAATGCTAATCAGGATGGTTTGTCTAGTTTGCTGCAAAAGGTTAGTGAAAATCTTGGGGGGCAACGTTTGGTTATTGTGGTTGATGCTTTAGATGAGGTGGAGCAAACTGGAGGAGGTAATATTCTTGATTTTCCCATGACCCTGCCGGATGGGGTTTATTTTTTCTTGACTAGGCGACCTTATGAACGTGAGAATAAACGTTTGAGTGTTTCTCCAGGGGTGGGGATGACAGAATTAGATTTGAGGGCAAAGGAATATCGGGGTTTGAGTCGGAATGATGTGAAAAAATATATCGGTTTTATGTTGAATGAGGACCCAGACTATGGAGTGAGGTTGCAGAAATGGGTGCAAGAGGGGAATATTAGCAATGAAGATTTTATTGAGCAGGTGGCAGACAAGAGTGAAAATAATTTTATGTATCTGCGTTATGTGTTACCGGATATTGCTAAGGGTTATTATCCAGATTTGAGTTTGAAGAAATTACCTGATGGTTTGCAAGATTATTATCAACAACATTGGGTGCGGATGGGAATGGAGGATAAACCACAGAAAAATAAGGTTATTATTTTGTTTATTTTGGTGGAAAGTCGGACTTTGCCTACTCTGGAAATGATTGCTGAATTTGCACAACAGGATGTGGATGATGTGGAATATGTTCTGAAAAAAGAGTGGGTGGAATTTTTGAGTAAGCAGGAAGTTGGGGGAGAAATTTGTTACAGTATTTATCATGCTAGTTTTCTTGATTTTCTTAAGGG
>JAKQYE010000236.1 GCA_023356605.1 Trichodesmium sp. MAG_R02
GGTATTTCGAAGATATCAATCGAGAAATTAAGCAATTAACAGGTTTAGAACCCGTGGAGCGTGTCGTCTGCGAATAATTCAAAAAAATCATATTGCTTGTGCAATGGAGCGTGTGGAACTTTTTAAAAAGATTTGCCTCTAAAATAGGCAAAAGTATTTATCAAGAACAGCCGCGGTAATTGATCAAAATATCTAACCGACCAATTGAAACATCCTTCAATTAAAATGAAGGTTATTTGACTTGAATTACTATTGGTTTTTGAATAAAAATAGTTAGGCGATTGCGTTCCGCAAAGCTCCGCTAACGCACGTGACGAAGCGTGAAGTTCGTCGAAATTGTCATGCGTTATATATGGCGTCTTTGCGTAAGTCCTGATAATAATAGGACTTACGTATTGCTTCTATATGTGGTGCATTTTTGATAATCCTGATCCGATATTTACACTACAATTAGTATCTTTGCGTAAGTCCTGAATAATTCAAGTGCTTCAGACCAATTCTGTTTCTTCTTTACTCTCTCTACTATAAAATGACTCATGTTCTTCAAAATCAGGATTTACGCAGAACCAGTAGATATAGTAGGGAGTGAGTGACCTCTCACCCCTACATATGGTGTATTTATGGGATATTTTGCCTAAGTCCTGATAGTCTCGAAACCTAGTTTTTTGAGTTTTTGTCTTGAATACATCATTAAAGCGATCGCACCAACGACGAAAACAAGAGGGCATGGTCATTGAAGTTGTTTCTTTCATTGGACTTTTCCCAAGGAGTAATGAATGTAAAATCCCACATTCCGCACTTCTTAACATTAAATTGATAAGTTTTATTTATCTATTGCCCTGAATTTTTTTCCTGAAAGCCTTATAGCTATGGCCATCAATTTTCACTGTCATAAATAATTATAACTAATTTTCTCATAAAAAATTATTTATTGATAAAATTTATTGATATTAAGTTCTATCATAAAGGTTTTTCCTATAAGTCTATTTGAAAATGTAAATATACATAAGTCCCGTTATTAATAATAAAGACTGAAATCCACATTCTTCTTCAAAGAAAATCTTATAGTATGCTAGAAGTACCGAATATAGAAATTAATTTAGAGTAATCATTTCAAATGACCAAAAGTTGAGTCGAACCATCAAGTTTTTCAATAAACTTTCACACAGAAAGTTTTGATATTAATTAATCCTCAACGGTATTTAATTCCTGATTTTCAGTTTGCTGGTCTTTTTTTTTAGTGACCTTGCCTCCTCAAAAGTCTTTAAACTATAACTATCTCCTATAAACCGCCAATGCCAAGGTTCATAACTAATACCTTGAGGATTATCTTGAGGAAACGATAACTCAAAACCATAATTACTCGCATTTTCTTGCAACCACTGGAAAGCTATTGTCTTTTCAAAACTAACTTCGAAGTGAGTTTCTGGCATTCTAGCATCGCCAATATCAATAGCGTAACCTGTATGATGTTCGCTATAACCAGGAGGGGCACTAACCTCAGCTCTTTTAGATGCCTCCTGTCCCCGCTCTGCCTTAACTTCAAAAAATAAATACTGTTGATCTTCCACAGTTCTAAACCCTGAAAGAGGAACCAATTCAATATTTACAGACCAAGCTGCATCTGCCATGGCATGAAATTTTTCTGCTGCACTAGAACGCAGTCTAACATTTTGGTTGCCAAAAACTGGTGTCAATTCTTGCCAAGATGCTTCTTTGTAAGGCAAATGTCCCAGTATATTTTCTCTTTGCTGAATGGAAGGAGTTAGAGATGACAAAGGTGAAGGTGTTTCTGTGGAAGTTGGAGATGGTTCGACTACTTTTGTACCAGTATTTTGTTTTATTTGGACAACAGGAGAATTGTCTGGAGTCTGGTTAAGTTGGAAGTGCAAACCAATACTAATTATTAGAGCGATCGCCCCCAGCATTAACAATTCCCAAACCTGCCATGTTTTCTGAGGCTGAAAAGACTGTTGTTTTGCACTTTTGTCTTCATCTCTTACAGCTACAGGAATGTCATCTACTGGCAATTTTGCCTCGTCTGGTGTTTTTTTTAATATACCCAGCTTATTCAAAATTTTCACCTAAAACTCCTTTGTGGTTTGGAAGCCTTTTTGCTTGAGCAATAGTCTGAAAACCCCCGGCATTACTTTAATTACACTTTCTATTAAAGGGTTAAACACCCATTTCTCAACTCAAGTTTGCCTGGCAAATGTTATTGAGCTGCCAGTCTTTGAGTAGCTATCAACTTCTAGCATTACCTCACAATAATGCTCGATAAACAGCTAACCTCCTAAATCAGAACTATCTTAACAGCTTTTAGCCGCTTGAGGTTAACTTTCCCAATAACCACAGCCTGATGGTAATGGAGGAGTTAAAACTCCCTTCTCAACCTAGGCATTGCTGAATTAAGGGATGAATATAATTGGGGCGAGCATTCTACTTACCCAAAAATATAACGGACACTCAAAATACCAATTTTACAAGGCTATTAAAATCATCCCCCATAATTACAACGCCCAACCTAAAAAAATGCTAGTGATGCATAGTAATAGTGAAAGGGATTGGGGCATGACAATTTTTCAGTTTGAAGGAAAAACTCAAGGTCAGGGCCCCAGAGTAGTAACAAGACTCCCGCTTTACCCCATCTCCCCATCTCTCCTGTATACTTATTTTACTCAAAAACCATTACCAGAGCTGGACTACCAAAAAAAATATCCTAACTAATTGCTGAGTACTGACCAATTATTCAATGGCCAGTTACCGACTCTGTAGTTTCTATCCTATTTAGTCCATTGTTGTTGTTTGTAAGTTTTCTAGGTCTACCTGGTTTACGCTTGTGACGTTGAGTAATAGATTTATCACTAGCCATAGCCAATTCTTCTGGAGTGCATTTTAAAATATCCAGAATCTCTAGGAACTTTTGAGGAGTCATTGTTGGTTCTGTACGCCCCGTCTCCCAGTTGCGTACACTGGTTTCGCTAATGCCTAGTTGAGTTGCTACCTCACCACGGGTAAGCCCCGCACGTTCTCTCAGGGCTTCCATGTCCATACTTTCAATGTCTCCTCCCCCAATCATTTATATAAATATATAATATAATCTTTTTTAAAAACTGATTGGATAATTAAATTAAACTACTTTATTCTAAACTCGTTAAAATCGAATTGTCTAGTTTTTTTTAAAAAAAACTAAATTATCATTTCTAGGAGTAGGCAGTAGCACTGGGGAGTAGTTAGGAGAAATCGGAATTATAGAATAAGTAGGTAGAAGTAAAGATTGTCCCTTTATTGTTTTACCCTGTGTATTACCCAAATTATAACTTTTTGAACTTTTCAGTCTAAAAAGCTGATACTTTTTTTAGATAGAAAAAGGCTAAAGTGTTTAGATATCAATCCTTTGATGGTTTACCAGCACACCCAGCTTGACTAATGGCCATCAAAAGCAAATGATAATTAGAGATTCCCACGGCCATCATAAGGATGAACAAAAGTCAATATTTGTACAGAGCCATAACAGATTACATGGGATTTGTCAAGTTACTGATCTACAGTTGTTTTTGTTTTTTTCTGGTGGGCGTTTCCCGAATTACTACTCTATGGGGACGTTCCAGGGACAGTTCTTACTTACTCCTTACTCCTTTAAGTTTGAGTATAAATTAGCTTTACTTTTCATCAATTTAAAAATATTGTAAAAACCATTTGCACGAGAAGGAGTCAAGCTCACTGTTAAGCCTGTTTCTTGAATAAAATCTGGAGTTATTTGAGTAATTTCTTGAGGTGTTAATCCATTTAAGCCCTCAATTAATAAAGCTACTAATCCCTTAACTAACTGAGCATCAGACTCTCCCTGATAACAAACTTTTCCATCATCTAAGTTAGCAGTAATGTATACCTGAGATTGACAACCATAAACCTTATTCTCTGGTATCTTTTCAGCTTCAGGAAAATCTGGCAATTTTTTTGCATACCAAAGTAGTTGTTCATAACGTAATTTATTAGAAGATGCCCGTTTAAATTTTTTAACAATACGTTCTAGTGAAGATGGTAAAGACATAGATAAAACTCAAAAAAATTGGAAATTGGGAGAAAGATTAGGTAACAAGTAAACAATATTTACTTCCATAATCATACAACATTAACCAGGAATATAACGACCAAGTTCATTTGTGTTTAAAACTTAGTTAAAGTTACTAATTAAAGTTAACGGTAAAATTCAGAAATTTGTGTAGGTGAGCACTCTTAAGATAATACTCATGTGATATGTGTATTAGTAAGACAGAATTTAGAAAGTTTTTTCCTCTGAACGAAGCATACAATCAATTTGTCCTTTGACAAAAGCTTATGATGGAGTCATAAAAGCACTCTCTATTTTTTACCAGATTAGCGATCGCATACTTGCTATGGTTAAAAGTTGGACCCTAATTCATCCTTCATAATTTAGACAGTACGGATATGCATAATGTATTTTTGGTCATTATTTCAGATACTTACGATACAATCGTTGCTTTTGCATAAGTCTATTTCTTTTAATTTTTAATTTTTAATTTTATCAAATAATAATCTTATGGCAATTCCAAATAGGTTGTAGCAATTCAAAAACTAGAAATAAACTCTGAAACTTTTGCCAATTGTCTATTAGCCCAAACCCCCTCCCCAAAAAGCGAAAATATTTTGGACACAAATAAAATAGGATTGCTATAGTACTACCCAAATAGGGCACGAACATTTATATATGCTTAAACTGAGTTAGTTATAACTTATGACTGATAATTTATGACTTATGACTTAATAATATAGCTATGGCCCCTAGAATCAACTAGAACAGTTACAATAGTTAAATAAACTTAATACTAATATCCATAACACTCTTTACATCAACTACAATATTTAAATAAATTTAACACTAAGATCCATAATAGAAATTTCCTATGTCTCTCCCTATTCGCAACGTAGCCATCATCGCCCACGTTGACCACGGCAAAACAACCCTAGTTGACTCCCTCCTCAAACAATCTGGCATCTTCCGGGAAGGGGAAGAAGTTCCTGATTGTGTCATGGACTCCAACGACCTAGAACGAGAACGTGGGATTACAATCCTATCCAAAAATACCGCCGTTAAATACAGAGATACTCTCATAAATATCGTCGATACTCCTGGTCACGCTGACTTTGGTGGGGAAGTAGAACGGGTCCTTGGTATGGTGGACGGTTGTTTACTAATTGTGGATGCCAATGAGGGCCCAATGCCACAAACTCGCTTCGTCCTTAAAAAAGCTTTAGAAAAAGGTTTACGGCCCATTGTTATTGTCAACAAAATCGACCGTCCCCGAGCTGATCCCCACAGTGCTGTTGATAAAGTTCTCGACCTATTTCTCGAACTGGGTGCAGATGATGACCAATGCGATTTTCCTTATCTATTTGCCTCTGGTTTAGCAGGTTATGCAAAAAAAGACCTGAAAACCGAATCCCAGGATATGCAGTGTTTATTCGATGCTATTTTAGAACATGTTCCCCCTCCAGTGGGAGACCCTGAAAAACCACTCCAGTTACAGGTAACTACTCTCGACTATTCAGAATATTTGGGCAGAATAGTAGTAGGTCGTATCCACAACGGTATAATTAGATCTGGGCAACCAGCTGCTATTGTCAAAGAAGATGGCAAAATTGTAAAATCAAAAATCTCGAAATTAATGGGATTTGAAGGTTTGGCACGCATTGAGGTGGAAGAAGCTGCCGCTGGAAATATCGTGGCAGTTGCTGGTTTTAGTGATGCTAATATTGGTGAAACTATTACTTGTCCTAACGAACCTCAAGCTCTACCTCTAATAAGAGTAGATGAACCTACTCTACAAATGACTTTCTCTGTAAATGATTCTCCATTTGCAGGTCAGGAAGGAAAATTTGTAACTTCTCGACAAGTTCGCGATCGCCTGGTGCGAGAGCTAGAAACTAATGTTGCATTACGAGTAGAAGAAACCGACTCACCAGAGAAGTTCTCTGTTTCTGGTCGTGGGGAACTGCATTTAGGTATTTTGATTGAAACTATGCGTCGAGAAGGTTATGAGTTTCAAGTTTCTCAACCTCAAGTTATTTACCGGGAAGTCAGCGGTCAACCATGTGAACCATTTGAACTACTAGTAATGGATGTTCCTGAAGATGCTGTGGGTGGTTGCATCGAAAGAATAGGTCAGCGTAAAGGGGAAATGCAGAATATGCTGGTGGGTACAAATGGTCGGACCCAGTTAGATTTTTCTATTCCTGCTCGTGGTTTGATTGGTTTCCGGGGTGAATTTATGCGTCTTACCCGTGGAGAAGGTATAATGAACCATAGTTTCTTAGATTATCGTCCTCTGGTTGGCGAAATTGAAGCTCGACGCAATGGGGTGATCATCGTATTTGAGGAAGGTGTGGCGACTTTTTATGCCTTAAAAAATGCTGAAGACCGTGGGGTATTTTTCATTACCCCTGGTACAAAAGTTTATAAAGGTATGATTGTGGGAGAGCATAACCGCCCTCAAGATTTAGATTTAAATGTGTGTAAAACTAAGCAGTTGACTAATCATCGTTCTGCAACTGGTGATGAATTGGTGCAGTTGCAAGCACCCGTGGAAATGAGTTTGGAGCGGGCATTAGAATATATCGGACCGGATGAGTTGGTAGAAGTTACCCCAGAGTCCATTCGCTTGCGGAAGATAAGTAAGAAATTGGTGAGGCGCTAAAACAGTTATCAGTTAACTGGAATAGCTTGAACTGATAGTTGTAATAGCAAAATTTTTAGGGTGCGTATTTACGGCTCAAACTTAGGTTTGGAAATAGATTTAATAATCTGTCGTAACGCACCATTTTAGATTTCTCGGTCTACTCTACTACTACTGGACTATTTCAGCTATAGTTATTTTAATTTAGATTGAGATAAGTATTTCTTGCTATAACTGAGTTTCAGCAGAAAAAGTTTTCCATTATTATTTGAAATGACTATAAAATGGGATCATAGTATTTCTCAAAAACTTTTCTACTAGGGCTATTGAGTGGGAAACCTATCTTACTCTCCTTCCGAGACTCTTGGGGTTAGTCTGATATTTTTTCAACTAGTGGGATGAAAAATACTACGAAACTCTCTATCTGCTGTTATCATAATTTTCTGGTCTTTTAATAATCTTAGAACTGGACAAATTACAGCTTTTCTTCGGTTAAATTAATAGCTCCTTTATGACTTAAAATATGCCAATATATACGCAAAGCCCTTTGATCCAAAGCCACACTAATCATTAATATATTAGTATTTTGCCACTGATTCCTATCTATTATTAATACTAATTCTGAGTCAAATTTGAATAAACTTTGTAGCATAATCGTAAACTTTAGGAAGCCAGAATAAAGGCAAGTTTAACTCCTTTAAATTCAAAAAAAATTGTATATTTTTCTCTTACTTTCTAATTTTATTGCCAGGGGAAAATAACTACTTAATTTTGATATTTGTACAGTTTTATGTAGGGATATTAAGTATAACAATATTTGTAATGTTACTACTTGAGATGGACTCAATATGATGCTTAATATAGTCTTTATAAAAGCCTAAAATATTCACTTTTATTGATTTTTATTTGTCATTACTAACCCCTTTTTATCATATTTTTAACTATTTCCAAAACTTTTTAAATGAATAAATAATCAACCCAGATGGTGGAGAAAAGTGAATTGGCGATCGCTACCTCCCAACCTCAAAATCCCATTCCTTTTTAACTTTAATTATTATTCAATTTATCGTATCAAATTATCACTATATCTACCATTAAGCTTACTTGTCACCCTATGAGGTGAATCCCATATGT
This sequence comes from Trichodesmium sp. MAG_R02, assembly GCA_023356605.1. GTDB lineage: Bacteria > Cyanobacteriota > Cyanobacteriia > Cyanobacteriales > Microcoleaceae > Trichodesmium. The sequence goes on from JAKQYE010000236.1 coordinate 7,833, forward strand.
AAGGGATTTCTGGCATTCGCCCTCACCCTCAAGACGGGAGTGTGGGTAAGTCCTGATTAATATAATCACCGGTACGGACGTATCTAGCAGTATCTCTATCTCTAGCAGTGGATTTTCTCCAGACTCCTAACCAGAAATGATTATTTACCCGCCCACTCCTTAGCTAAAACCTCTAACAGGGCTCTCAGTCCCATAATAAAGGGCGGTGCCACGGGAATTTCATCGGTTTGTCCCTGAGAATTTAACAAAAAGTTTGTCAATTCCCTCTGGGTATTCTGCCAAAGTCTAATGTTATAAGCAGATTTTGGTTTTGCTCCTGGTTCATCTCCTAGTTCATAATCTTGTAAAGGTAGAATTTCCTCAATCTCCAACTCCTTTAAAGATACATGAAAATTATCTAGAAATGTTCTTAACTGTACTAAATCAGGAATTTTTAACTCCCGAATATTCCCCTCAAACTCCAAGCGTTCCCTCCATTGGAGAGAATTGCTATTAATTTTACAATCTTCTCCTGCAATCAAAGAGTCTTGAGTCTTTCTATCCCATCCTGTCAGGTTAGCACGATCCAATACCAAACCGCAAGCTACCTCGTCTTCTGGTCTTTGACTCAATCGCGTTTTTTCCAATATATAATCGTCAAATCCAGAGCCTTTATTCAACATCTGACTCAGGAGCTCGCTAACTTTTGAATCAGGAATAAACCTACCCCCTTCAACCAGCCAATTTAACACTCGAGAACCATTTCCGCCAATATAAACAGGAGTAATTTCACGACCTTGGTATTTTCCTTCTTGTTCTAGCACTCCCAATATTGTTCCCACATAGTAGTATAATCCCCCTATGCCAATTGTCATCAGCCGGAGCAAACCTTGGAACTTAGGATCATCCTCGGCAAAATCTCTTTTATTTTTCAGCCAATTTTCGCTTTCCAGACGTAGAAATACATCCAGCTTTGCCCTGAATTTGTCTTCTGTTAATTGATTCGAGTCTGTCAAATTCTGCTCGAATAGTTGGGAAAAAAAATTGGGATTTAATTCTAAGAAATCTGATAACAAATGACGACCAGCGAATAAAACTGAACATTGATGAATGAGTTCGTTGTTGTACCAAACCGAAATATCTGAAGTCTCTCTTCTCATATAAATACAACTCGTTCGGACTAGATCGAAACCTTCCATATCTGCAAAATATTGGGCAAAAGCGGCGTTCTTGCTGCGAAAATATTTTAAATTATCTACTTCTGGACAAATGTGTTCAATTCCTGTGGAAACTTGCAATTCCTCGGTAATGTTTTCCCAAGTTTTTGCATACTTTTTTCGACTGCTGTAATCAAAAGCTGATGGATAGGAAATACACCACTGAATCTGCC
>JAKQYE010000237.1 GCA_023356605.1 Trichodesmium sp. MAG_R02
TAATCCTTTTTGTTTCTTTTGGATGATTATAAATATATTCTAATACATTATTCATTTGGGGACAGCATATATATAATTGGGCACTACAATTTTACCTTAATTTCTATTTTGGAGAGGTCTATTATACCAATTTGGGTTTTCATCAGTTGTAGAATAATTAGAGACCTTGTGGGTATCGTCTTCGTAGCTATCTAAAAAAAATGTATAATCATTGTTAGCTTCAAATCTGTAACTAGCTATTGGATCAAGAACTGCAATACCAGGTGTTCCCAAATTGTGGCTAGTACCAGGATCCTTATTAAGATCTTCTTTCAACAAAACTGTCTTTTCCGAAGTTGTTAAGTTCAACACACCAAATTCTGCCCGCCAGTAACCGTTTGATCCCATGAATTCCAATTGCACTTTGGTATTTTCGTCGAATGAAATACCTTGTTCGTTAAACGAGGACTCTTATCGGGCCGTTGCTCCGATGCGGGTTTACATTTCACAGGTCGTCGCACTCGAGCCTCCTACTCCCCTCTCACCGAGGGGATAGGGGTGGCTTACACTTGCGGACTCGTCTGTTTTTTATCGACCGATGCTTGACCTCTACCAAACTAGGGATATATACTTTATTATGTCATAACTTGAGTTTTTTTAAAAGTTTGAAATTCGAGATTTAATAAGGACTTTATTTCTTCAATGTTCCTCAAATTATGACCTTGTTCAGTATAATAACATATTAATTGAAAAAAAATCAACCAAAAAGTCGCCCTAGAAGGGCGAGGCCTTAAACCCAAATTTTCGATAACAACTATCTATATTAATATATTATAGACAGGACTTATGCAAAGACACTATATATAGGGCATAACAATTTCGACTATCTTCACGCTTTGCTTCATGAGATACGGCACTCCGCCACGCTCCGCGAACCCTTAACTATTTTTATTCAAAAAACCTTCAGTTATTCAAGTTAAAATTTGCTTCATTTTAATTGAAGGAGATTTCAATTGGTCGGTCAGATATTTCCATAATATAGTCATTTAAAATAAGGATGGAAAACTTTTTCCGCACCAAACGCGAGTTATAGCAAGAAATACTTGTCTCAATTCTTTATTAAAATGACTATAATTCCTGCTTAACTTGATAAATCAATGCTTTTTCCTAACCCCATCCCAAAAAGTGGTGAGATTGTGGACAACATAAAAATAGGATTACTATAGCAATGCTCCATGAAATCTTTAAAAAAAATTATGATCTAGGATTCTAAGTAATTAGACTTGCACTGTTGAAATTTAACAATATCTCACAGCATATAAGCGTAAATATCACAATAAAAAATAACATAAACCCGAGTTACGCATTCCCGCTATATATGGTGTGTTTTTGGCAATTATTCATATATTCACACTATAGTTACTTGGCCTAAGTCCTGAGCAAATGACACTTATGGGTATGAGATTGACTATATAGTCATCCCATAAAAATGGGAAACTTTTTCAGCTAAAACCCTCTAAAGCTACGAAAATCTCGCCTCAATCTAAAGCAGAATGACTATAGTAAGGATTCAGGTCTGTCATCAAGGGATATACTGAAAAAAACCGAAAAGGGCCAAAAACAGGAAGATTGTCCAAACTAAGACAAAAAAAGAACTTCCAGGAGGACAACCGGAATATCCCTGAATCCTTACTTCTCTTTAGTTAGCGATCGCTTGATTTGAAATATGGGCATATGATTTGAGATCCTCCCCGGCCTAAAGACACGGGTAAACAACCCAGCTCAAGCCCCTCGACGGGTTGACATCTCATAGGCTGTTGCTACTTTGGCAACTGAATGGTATGGTCATAAATTAATAAAAATTGACATATATTTTCCTAGTTCTAAACGTTACCGTAATTATGGTCATGTAGTAGAAAAATTACCTTCAAATATTAGAGGGTGAGATTGCCATGAATAATGCAGTTAGTAGAATGTACTATTTTAAAAAAAAATCATCCCAATTATAAATCACTTGATGTTCTAGCTTTCTTGTCTAAAAATCTCTTAAACATGGCTAACTACATAGTTAGACAAGAGTTTATTAATAAAGGAATTATCTAAATTATAACAAGGTTCAAAAGTTATTACAGTCGGGAACAGATTATCAAGCAATACCAGCAAAAGTTTCTCAGCAGGTTTTGATTCATTTAGACAAAAATTGGCCAAGTTTTTTTCAAGCTATAAGAGCTTATAATGAATACTCAAGTAAGTTTAAAAGCCGTCCTAAATGGCCATTATATAAATATAAAAAGAAAGGGAGGAATATTTTAGTTTATACAAAACAGGGGATTAGTAAACCTCAATTAGTAAAAAATCAGAAAATATTACTATCAAAAAGTGAGCTATTTTTTGAAAGTAAAATCAATTATGATTCTGACAGAACAAGTAAGAATTGTTCTTCTGGTTAATTAGTATAGCAATCTGCGCATAGGTTGCGGCAAATCAAAAAGTAGATAAAAAAGTTGAAACTCTTACCTATTGCCTGTTGCCTGTTGCTTTTCTCCTTTTTTAGACTTGGACGATTTACCAGTTTATCAAAAAGGTGTCAAATATAGATTTAGTGGATATGATGTGAGAATAATACTTTATAAAGCTTCAAATGGTCTCAAATACAATGTTGATGTCAATGGAAGTTTAAACATATTACGAAAAGCAGTCCCAAACGCTTTTAGCAATGGGATAATGGGTGTTGTAGTTCGCCCCGTAATGGTGACCCTTAATTAAAACTAGGTCAAGGAATATTTTTCTATAGATTTAGTAACTATAACTATAATGAAATTCCCTATATATTATCAATGGGAAGGGTCTAAATTTTTCAAAGTTGGCTAGATGACTATGCTGTGATGAACTATAATCTGAGGATATTTAACTAAATATTGGCCATAAACATATAAAAGGCCCTATGTAAGGAGAAAATTTATAGATATGAACATCCTAGGAATTTCAGCTTATTACCACGACAGTGCCGCTGCCCTCGTATGTGATGGAAAAATTATTGCCGCCGCCCAAGAAGAAAGATTTTCTCGTAAAAAACACGATGCCAGATTTCCCCAAAATGCTATTTCCTATTGCCTCAAAGAAGCCAATATAGAATTACTCGACCTAGACCAAATAGTTTTCTACGACAAACCTTTAGTTAAATTCGAGCGACTCCTGGAAACTTACCTCAGCTATGCTCCAAAAGGCTTTCAGTCTTTTCTCATGGCAATGCCCATCTGGTTAAAAGAAAAATTATATTTGAAAACCCTTTTAAAAAAAGAATTAGCCACATTGGGTCAGTGTAAAGCATCCTATATTCCCAAACTGATGTTTACCGAACATCATCAAGCTCATGCCGCTTCGGCTTTTTTCCCCAGTCCCTTCAACCGTGCTGGGGTGATGTGTCTGGATGGAGTAGGTGAGTGGGCGACTACTTCGGTTTGGTTGGGAGAAGGAAATAAACTTACTCCCCAATGGGAAATAGATTTTCCTCATTCATTGGGTTTGCTCTACTCAGCTTTTACTTATTACACAGGTTTCAAAGTCAATTCTGGGGAATACAAACTTATGGGTTTAGCTCCTTATGGAGAACCTAATTATGTAGACTTAATTTTAAATAACCTTATAGATTTAAAAGCTGATGGTACTTTCCGGTTGAATATGGAATATTTCAATTACACAACCGGGTTGACTATGACTAATGAGAAGTTTGACAAATTATTTGGCGGGTCTCCTCGAAAAGCTGAAACTAAAATTAGTCAACGAGAAATGGATATTGCTGCTTCTATTCAGAGAGTGACTGAGGAGGTAGTATTACGTTTGAGTCGAACGGTGCAAAAAGAACTTGATGTTGACTATCTTTGTTTGGCAGGGGGAGTTGCTCTTAATTGTGTGGCGAATGGTAAGATTTTACGGGAAAGTATTTTTAAGGATATTTGGATTCAACCTGCAGCGGGAGATGCTGGTGGTGCCTTAGGTGCTGCTTTGGCTATTTGGTATGAATACTACGATCGACCGCGGGTAATAGAAAAGGTTGATAGTAGGAAGGTTCCTAGGAATGTCTCTAGGGAATACAATGTTTCTGCTTCTGTGGAGTCAAGAAATTCTGCTGTTTCTTTGGCAAAACGTTCTGTTTGTAGTGCTCCTAATGACATGATGCAGGGTGCTTATCTCGGACCTAAGTTTGAAGATGAGCAGATTAGGGAATATCTGGATGCTATTGAGGCAAAATATGAATATTTGCCAGATACAGAGTTAATGCCTCGGTTGGCCAAAATTTTGGATAATGGCAATGTGGTGGGATGGTTTCAAGGTCGGATGGAGTTCGGACCTCGCGCTTTGGGTGGGCGGTCTATTATTGGTGACCCTCGGAATACTAAGATGCAGTCGGTGATGAATTTGAAGATTAAGTATCGGGAGTCTTTTCGACCTTTTGCTCCTTCGGTTTTGGCCGAACGTGTTTCGGATTATTTTGATATTGAACATTCTAGTCCTTATATGTTGTTGGTAGCTCCGGTGCAGGAGGGTTTGTTAATTCCGATGACTGAGGAGCAAAGGCAGTTGTTTGGTATTGAGAAGTTGAATGTGCCGCGATCGGAAATTCCGGCTATTACTCATGTTGATTATTCGGCGAGAATTCAAACTATTCATCAGGAAACTAATCCTCGTTATCATGATTTGATTGATCATTTTGAAAAGCTCACGGGATGTGGGGTAATTGTGAATACTTCTTTTAATGTGCGGGGTGAACCAATTGTTTGTACGCCGGAGGATGCTTATCGGTGTTTTATGCGGACTGAGATGGATTATTTAGTGGTGGAAAATTTCTTGATGGCGAAGACTGAGCAAATTCCTTGGGAAAAGGATGATTCTTGGAAGGAGGAGTTTGAATTGGATTGAAATTTAGTCAAAAGTAATTTTGGTTGTGCTGAATAATAATGATTGTTGGCGTTCGTGAACCAATGGATAAATCTTTGTAGGAAATGTAAATCCCATCTTTTCTCTGAAATTATTACTCAATCAATCATCTTATGAGCACCTAAGTCAGGTTAAAATTAATCGGGACTTACCCACGCCTGGTAGATGGCATTGCACAGTGATGAACGATTAGGAGAATTGAGGAATGTGCCTATGTTTCAAACAAGAAACGATTCATATCTAAGGTTCTAATACATCATTCTCTATGATGCAACACCGGTAGATAATACCCTATCTGTAGGGGAAAAATGCTAAAAAGCTCCTACTATATATGGCGCTTGGTGGGTAAGTCCTGTTAATAAAAAATTTTGATTTTAATATTTAAAATATTATTTCCCATGATTTTAAAGTCTCGAATCCCTCCAGGAGATATTTTCATCTTAATTTGCTTGGTTTTTATTATTGTCCCAATATCAATCTGGATTTATTTTAACAATCCAGAAAAGTGTAATAATCAAAACTATACCCTTCCTAAGTATGTCTCTTTTAAAGATTCTGACCTTGGATTTGATGTATCATCTGTCGTCATCAATAACTCAAATCAAACAGTGATAGGGGCTGGTAATTCTTCTGAAATTTATATTTTAGATTTGGATGGTGAAAAAGACTATCCAACTCTTCAGACAGAATTTAAGGGATTTAGGTCTTTAGCTCTAAATGAAGAAGTAGGTTATCTTGTTGGTGGAGCTTTAGATGGATCCGTAGTCTTATGGCAATCAGATAAATCATCAAAGAATGGCTGGAGTCAAGACTACATAATTCTTCCTGAAAAGCAAAGTCAATATATATCATCTGTTGCTATTACTAGAAGCGGGAAACTTATTGGTGCAAGTAGCAAAGACACGATTCTTATTTGGATAAATAGTAAAAGCGAAAATAAATGGAAACTTCGCCACAAAATTTTTTCCGGACATTCCGGGCGCTATATTTTTGATTTAGTTTTTGGCAATAATGATCAAACTTTATTTACAGTTGGAAATGACAAACGTATTAAAATTTGGAATTTAGATACTCAAGATACTATAGAGAATAGGGACGAAATATCTTCACACAAAGGTTCTTGGTCAATAAATTCTCTAGTCTTTAGAGCTGAACGTAATGAACTTATTTTTGGTACAAATAATGGTCAAATTAAAGTTTGGAATGTACAAGATAAACCAGAAAAAGCTGAGGAATTAATTGGGGAACATGATTCTCAACCAGTAAATGCTTTGGCCATTTCGGAAGAAGGAAAACTACTTGTGAGTGGAAGTAATGATAATACAATAAAGCTATGGGACTTGTGTTCAAAAGAAAGCTTTAAAACTTTATCAAAACACAAAGGATGGGTTCGCTCAGTTGATATTAGCTTAGATCACATTCATATTGTAAGTGGGAGCTTAGATAACAAAATTATAATTTGGAAAAGAGAAAATGAATAGTAACTATGTTCATAGAAAATGGAATACTTTATTCATTGATTTAGGTATTGTTGTTGTCAGGAGTAATGCTATGATTTTTAAAAATATCAAGAATATTTGGTTATTTGGGTTGATATTGTTACTGTTAAATTCTTGTTATTCAAATCAAACTTCTAAGACTTTAGGAGGTATAGAAGACATGAGTATCTTGGAAGAAGTTAAGGAAAGGAAATGGCTAAATTGTGGCGTAAATGGTAATTTGCGAGGCTTCAGTTATGCGAAATTGAGCGAAATTGACATGACAAAAATAGACAACGACTCAAACATTCCAAATAATAATATTCTTCAGGAAATAGAAAAGTCTACTGTTGGTTTTGATGTAGATATATGCAGAGCTATTGCTGCGGCTATTTTCGATGACCCCAATGCAGTAAGATATCGGTTTCTTGATACTCAAGAACGCTTTGAAGAACTTTCTTCAAAAAAAATTGATGTTCTTTCGAGAACTACAACGTGGACTTTAGAGAGGGACGTATCAATTGGGATTGAATTTGCTCCAATAGTTTTTTATGATGGACAGGGTATTTTAGTTCAAAAAAATAGTAAAGTCAAGTCACTTAATGATCTAAATGTTAAAGTAATTTGTGTTCAGACAGAAACTACTACCAAAAAAAATTTGGAAGATGAAAAGAAGAAACGTAACTTAACATTTCAAATTAGACCGCTTCAAAAAGAAAAAGATGTCTATGGACTATATGAAAAAGGTGAATGTCAAGCAGTAACTTCTGATAGATCGCAACTTGCTGCAAATTTGAACTCACTTAAAAATCCAGATGAGCATATTATTTTATCAGAAACCTTATCTAAAGAACCTTTAGCTCCAGCTGTCATCGACAGTGACCTACAGTGGGTTGAAATTGTTCGATGGATCATATTTGCTTTGATGGAGGCTGAAGAATTAGGAATTAATCAAAATAATCTTGAACAGATGAAAGCTAGTAAAGATCCCAAGATCATTCGTTTTTTAGGTTTAGAAGCAACAGGGGATAGTATAGGTTCACGTTTAGATCTTGAGCCAGATTATGTTCAAAGAATTATTCGTCATGTTGGAAATTACGGTGAAATATATGATAGAAATTTAGGTCCAAATTCTTCGACTCCGATTGAGCGAGGGCTAAATAACTTGTGGAATAATCCAAAGCAGAGAGGGTTAATTTATTCTCCTCCATTCCGATAATGTTCTCTAAACTAATAACGAAATATTTTTGCTAAAGCTATTAAACTATCTACTTCAGGAGATTGAAGCAAAGTGATTAGGGCGTGGCTGAAAAAGTCTTTATAGTTTTACCCAACCTACATTGACTTGTCATAACTTTTATCCTGTTACTATTATTTTTAGCAGTACTTTGATATTTTTGACAGTGAAAATGGCTTCAAACCCAACATGGATAAGGGAAATACCTTGCTCAGGCTAAAAATAGCTCAAACCCAGATAGATCAACAAACAGGTTGATTTAAGGTCAAATCATTGCTGTGTAAGGTTTTAATGCTATTTTAAACATATTTTTTACTAAAGTCCCGTTAGGTAACTCTTTCAAAGTTACCTTCAAAGTTACCTTTTTATTATAAACTAACTATTGTCCAATAGTTAAATAAAAAATCATGGGTACAAGAGTTGCATCTTTTTTATTAGGTATCTCTCGTCAACGTTTATTAATTTTATTAGCTCAAGGAAGAGTCAAAGGTGCTGAGAAAAAAGGTAGAATATGGGAAATACCAGTTAATTCGAGTGGAATGCCTGTAATAATTCCGGCTCGGCGCGGTCCGAAAGGTATCTGGCACAAGCAAGAACCCACTAAACCTAAAATGATTCATGTTAATCAAAGCAAGATTAAAAGTAATAAGCGTAAGCCTCCAGAAAAACTAGAACCAGTCATTTCTGTTAAGGACGGCAAACGCAACGATTATGGTTATGACTTATATATTCCAGGTCCTTGCCTAATCGTCTATCGACCTTACGAACCAGCAAAATGTGGCGCTCATCTATGGATTAATACTTATCATTGTGTGGAATTTGTAGATACCCAGTTTAATCTTAATCCAGCTACTGCAAGACAACCTAGCAAACAAATCTGCATATAGTTTATTTCCATCTTAGGGTGGAAATAACTTTGCCTGTTTGAGTCTAGAACGACCAATTAGCTTACCAGGTGACAAGTTTATCAAGCTGGTACATCTGCCGAAAGTTAGCAAAACCTGCAAATCCGGTACAACATGTGGCAAGCAGAAATGACGGTCAGTAATATTGACCTCAAGTGTTTGTCAGGCGTTTGACTTGCCAATATTGAGTCTCACAATTCTGTGCAGCAGACGGACAAGCGATCGCTCTTTACTAATATCCCACATTCGGCAGTTCCGGCATGTAGTAAAAAAAGATACATGAATTATCATTACTATTTTGAGCCAACAAATTAAACAAATTAATTCTATAGAACACAAAAAATTAGTGGCATGAGTATTTTGGGCCAACTAGGGATTTCTGTTGGCAGCAGAAGATAATTGAGGAACTACACTCCTGTTGAACGCATCAATTAATTTTCTTAGCTCTTCAAGTAGTGCGATCGCGAAGCGGACTGGAAGTCTATCGCTGATTATTATTGTTTCCCAGATAATATTTTTGACAACTTGAGGGTAAAAACTCTAAAATCAAGCTCTTTTCTTCTGTGAGATTTACCACTTTTGGCGATTGATTAATTCTCAAGAAATGTACGACTTGAAAGCATTGAAATATCCATCTTAATGTCGGAGTATTTGTTAGCTTT
>JAKQYE010000238.1 GCA_023356605.1 Trichodesmium sp. MAG_R02
AATTGATCATATTATTGTTTATAAGGGGTTGATTGTACCCTTGTAGTTTAAACTTATTTAGATAGAGTGTCAATATTTTTAAGAGATTAACTGAATCCAGTTGAAAAACTTAAATTTTGTACACCAAGAAAATAGTCTAAATTCTCAGACAAATTGAATTAATTTTCCCAGTAGTTAAATTGCAGAATTGCCGGAGAATTTGTAATTTTTTATGAAGTTTAAAAGTTTCTAATTTTGTAGCAAGAGCAAAATAACGGAAGAACATGATTTAATGTGGAATGAGCATAGAAATATTTTTCTCTTTCCCATAATAAATAAACTGATTACTGATACCTGATAACAGGGCAAACACAAATGTGCTGCATAAATTCAGGTTCAATCTAAATCTTGTATACACACAATTATTCTTTTTGCTTCTGATCATGGAAAATATATTTAGCAGACATAATTTACTACAACTTTAACACTTGATATTGCACACCTGTTTCAAAAATTCTTACTCCTCCACCTTCAGCAACAGTTTGCCTTAAAGCTTCAGCATTACTAACAGTAACTCCCGCTAAATAATCAATCCCAAATTCCTTTAACTCTGTTAACCAAGGCATAGTCGGACCCATCAATACTAACTGAGAATTTTTTGCCAACTCTACCAACCGAGGAAAAGTTTTATTAGCAATAGAAGTCGCTGTCAAAAACACCCATTCCGCCTCCGGCAATAAATATTCTGATGCGGTATCAGGAAGGTCGTCCCCTCCCGGTTGTCGTTCGATGACAGTCATCTCCATTTCATTCTCATAACGAGACAACTTAGGATACCTACCAATAATAAAAACCTTTTTTCCACGAATCATTGGTAGAAAATATTCAAATACTGCCAAATTTCCAGGTCCGTAAGGAGATAAAGGTTCTATTTTAGTCGGAAGTAGGGTTTCATGTCCCTGAGGGAATCTCCCATTTATTTCTGCATTAATAGCTGCCATTCCTACAGTTGCCTCAAAGATGTTCCAGGAACGCAACCAGGATGCCAACTCTTTCATAGGTTTATTTACCAAAGTTCCCGACCAAGGCAATGTGCGTGTGACTGTACCCGGACTCATACATAAACCAATACCTTCAGTTTCACATAAAGTCCAGGTTAAACCGATTAATATTTCTTTGATAGGAGTATTAGTGTTGCTATATTCTAATAACAAATCATATATTTCTTTTGGATGTGCCATAGTTATTTCAGTTATTAGTTATTAGTGATCAGTTAGCATTCTACGGAAGAATGGGGTTAACAGTCTTCAGTTATTTTAATTTAGATTGAGACAAGTATTTATTGCTATAACTCGCGTTTCAGTAGAAAAAAATTTCCATTCTTATTTGAAATGACTATATCAGCCTACTAGACTGACACATCAACTTTGCCAGAGCAACTATTATAGTCGTTTCACAATAGAATTGAGACAAGTGTTTCTTGCTATGAAAGTATTTCAGAAAAAAATGTTTCATTCTTATTTAAAATTACTATACACTGAAAAATCTAATGGACTATTTTTAGCTGTGTCAGTCCAGTAGGGTGCCTATTTACGGCTAAAATTTAAGGTGTGAAAGGTATTTAATAATCCCCTTGCACCATTTTGGTTATAGTTGCTTCACAATAGAATTGAGACAAGTGTTTCTTGCTATGAAAGTATTTCAGCCGAGAATAAGTTTCTCATCCTTATTTAAAATGACTATATGTCAGTTTGGTCTTATCAGGACTTAGGTACCAAACACCATATATAGTAGGGGCGAATGGCATTCCCTCTCTACAGATAGGGTATTATCTACGAGTTTGTGTAAGTCCATAGTCTGATTATATATAGCAATGTGCGCTGGCATATTTGCATACTACAAATAAATCCTAAAGTAGTATTATAGCTGCTGTATGGCCTATATTTTTGGTAAATTAGGCGATATAGCTGCCGCCACCATCCTCCGCCAACGCCAAAGGTCAAAATATTAAGGATGCTTGTTCAGGTATTGACCATTTACAACTTGCAGTTTATAACTTATGCTGTTTATATCCGACATTCTGTAGATATTCATATATTTTTATGTATATTTACATTTTCAAATAGACTTATACGAAAAACCTTTATTATAGAACTTAATATCAATAAATTTTATCAATAACTAATTTTTTATGAGAAGATTAGTTACAATTCTTCATGACAGTGAAAATTGATGCCCATAGCTATAAGGCTTTTAGAGAGAGAATTCGGGGCGATAGATAAATAAAACTGATCAATTTAATGTTAAGAAGTGCGGAATGTGGGTTATGTCTAAAAATAATTAGTTTTATGGTGCATCCTTACAGTCAAGATTTACGCGAGCGTGCTCTTAATCTCATTAATAATGGTATGTCTATCAATTGTCTAAGTCGTCTTTTTGTTAGGAGCAGACCGACTCTACCTACAGCAGTTTTCATGTTGGTAGACCACAGTAGGGACGTTGCATGCAACTTCCCTACAAGGTTTTGGTTATGATGATGTAGTTCATCAATTTGAAAACCGCTATAACTGACAAAAACGATATTTAATAAATTGTTAATAGTAGCCATAAGTCACATTTCATGGTAGCACAAGTTTCTCCACCTTCAAGAGTTACTTTAATCCTTTAAACCATTGTTAGCAATTCTTTTAAGGCCATTGTTACCCCGTGAGCCTAATTACCCTCAGGACTTACGCAGTACCGCTATATATGGTGCCAAAAATTATCATTTTCAAGATATTGCCACTATACATAGTGTCGTTGCGTAAGTCCTATACCCTAATGATTAATCATCAACTTTGTAGCGATTTATACATAAGTTCTAATTTAGCCGCAACATCAGGTGGTTTAGCCGTAAAACGAATATAAAAATTACCATTTTCTGATTTTTTATCTAAAACTTTGCCATAAACATCCTCGCTTTCTTTTCCATCCCACAAAAAATTAAGCTTAATATTTATCAAAGCTGGTGGAATATTTCCCCCAGAATTTATCCCCTGAATTTCTGCTTCTTTTTCCGACAACTTTACCAAACTTCCATTCAGCAAATAATTACCAACATTTTTGCCATCTAAAACTACATAATGTAAAGAAATTGCTTCTTTTAGAGGTAGATAAATTTCCTCTCCTTTCTGCAAAAATAAGTTATATTTACCACCAAGACCACCAACATCATAAATAGTAATTGGCTTTTTAACTCCTTTTGGCATAATCTCTTTTTCATCATTAATTTCAATTATCGATTCTACCTCTTTGAAAGTAGTGCCAGAAATTAAAATTTGCCCCCCAGTAGTATAAGATTCAATTCGATAAGTTAAATTTACCTGGCTGCCAACAACACCATATTTTGTCCGTTTCAAAGAACCAATATTGCCTACAACAACCTCCCCTGTATTAATTCCAATTCCCATTTCTAAAGGTGTTAAACCCCACTCTTTAATCTGTTTGTTGATAGGTTCCATTACCAACTGCATATCAATTGCGCAAGCAACAGCTCTTGCTGGATCATCTTCTCTAGCAATAGGGGCACCAAATAAAACTAAAATTCCATCTCCCATAAACTCATCAATAGTTCCCTGATACTTAGTAATTACATCTGCCATATATCCCAAATAAAAGTTAAGAATTTTCACAACTTCTTCTGGTGGTAAACGTTCTGATGTGGCAGTAAATCCTCTTAAATCAGAAGTTAAAATTGTAATTTTGCGGTGCTCGCCTCCTAACTTTAACCCTTCTGGACTTTCTAATAAAGTAGCTACTACTTCATCAGTTAAATAACGACCAAAAGTTTGGCGAATATCCTGAGCACTGCGAGCAATATAAGCTGTAATCATAACTGCTGATCCTATCATTCCTAGAAACGCAGGAACAACAGGCAACCACCAATTCCACACAAAAGCAATATAAGTGCTAGCAAATAAAACTCCACCAGCAACAAATATAGCAACTACTTTCCAAATAGAAAAATAACTAACACTACCACCAGTTCGCCATTTCCAAGTTATCGCAGCTCCTACTCCAGACCAAAATAAAATCCATATCCATTCGTAGATCTCTGCCCAAGTCTTAATCATGGAACGACCATCAATAGCAGAACTAATTAGTTGACTGATTAGACTAGCATGAATTTCAACCCCACTCATAGGTTCTAAAGCTCTAATTAAGCTACTGCTGTAAGGAGTAGAAAATAAATCATTAAAACTTTGACCCACCATCCCAATTAGAATAATTTTATCGCGCCCCCAGTCAGAAGATACTCGGTCTTCTAAAATATCCATCATAGAAACAGTCTCAAAGTAGCGACTAGGACCACGGTAGTTCAAGAGAAATAGATAACCACCTGCATCTGCACGTACATAGCCACCATCATTAGCTTCAAACGGCTTTATTACGGCCTTGCCTAACTGAAATTTGTCACCCTCAATTTCCTCTAGACTAATATCAACATTCTCTAAATACCGCAAAACAATATGAGAAGCAAAACTCCAGATATTTTCCCCATTTTCAAGGGTGACAAATAAATAACCCCGTCGAATTTTTTCATCTGAATCTACTTTTAAATCATTAGCACCTGCCTGGTTATTTTCTGCCAAAGCAGGTGCTGCTTTTGTCACCTCCGTTTCTTTTTCCCCCACTACCTTTTCAATTCCAACTATATTGGGGGTAGACTTGAATATTTCTACTAATTCCTGATGACCAGGTTCTACAGGTAAATCCCGATAAACATCTAAACCAATAACTTTTGGCTCCATTGCTTTCAATTTCTTCAGTAATTTAGCATAAACAGCATCAGGAAAAATTGGCTGTCCAACAGCTCTAATGTCCTCTTCATTAATGCCTACAATAGCAATTCTATTGTCTGGACTTTCTAAAGGTCTCATACGCATATATGCATCATAAGCAGCCCACTCCCAAAACTGTAGTAAGCCAAAAAAACGGAATATGATTACTAACCCTGTTATAGTGGGTGCAGTGCTCCAGACACCACACCATTGACGAAAAAAACAATTGCACTTATTCCATAACATACATATATCAGTGGCTTTTAGAAGAAAAATAGGTTAATCTACCTCACTTGACCATGAAATCAAACCTAGGGTATCCAAGTCAAATTTAAGGGCAATCATTTTATAGTAACTCAATTTATTCTTCTACTTGACAGCAGGGTACAAAAGGCTCAGAAGCAATTTCTCCTAATCCTACTGATCCTAATAACTCTTTCCACTCCGCTTCCCACTCTGCAGGATTAGAAGTGCGTAAATCTGCTACAAGTGCGATTGTGTCGTTCCAAATTTTGGCCTTTGCGTATATTTCTGCTTGTTGAAGGGGAGTGGCATTTTCTAAGCTATTTTTTAAGTCTGAACTTATTTCTATTTTTTCGATAGTTCCCTTAACAGATTTGTCGGCACTGCGATCTAAAGGATCGCAAATTATAGTAAATGTCCAAGTATATTCTTGGTTTGTTGTCAGATTGACATTTTTTGGTAGATTCAGTTTCACAATACCAGAAGTATCAGAAATATTATATTGCGTAATTGGATATAAATTTTTTTCTCCTGATTCTTTATTGCTATCACTTATTACAAATTCTGCTAAATTCGCTTCATGTTTAGGAACATAGACAAAAATTTGTGGATTAGTAGAGACTGTAGTTCCAGCATAGATTGTAGTTCGATCATTACTCTCTGTTGGAATCCTCGGCATTAGAGGTATCAAATCATTTTTCAAATCATTTTTCAAATCATTTTTTGTTACACAGAAAGTTCCACGAGTACCTCCACCCCTGGGTGTTCTTTTTGTAGGGGGTCTTTTCACCCCACCAGGAAAGTATACACTAATTAACAATTCCGGGATTAATTCTGCTTTTGCCAATTGCAAACCCGAAAAACTTACAATGATTGAAGACATTACTAAACCTAAAAGTCCCCGATACTTAATATTTTGCCTCTTCATAATCAATCAGATATCCTTCGACTAAATAACTTAACTACCCTTACCATCCTAACATATCCCTCAATTAGTTAATTATCTATCTAAAGACTTGTCCAGAAACCGGATTAATAAACGAAATTTTGCGCCCTATAGAAAATATTTTCTAATTTGATAGAAATATTTATTTATTCATAATTAATTACAGAAAATATTCAGTTATTAACGGGCAGGAACTTTCCATTGTTATTCCCTAGTATTTATTGTAAACTAAAATCGGCAGGGAATTATTTGGGTTTGATATTCTCTTGGGGGAAGTGACAAAACGGTTAAAAAGCTTTTAATGTTAAGGATTGAGCAAAACATGGTCAGAAAAGATGAGCCTAGCTATTGTCAACAAGGCCGACTTAATAAGAATAAACACACTACCTTTACTGTACCATAAACATCTGAAAAATCAATTAACCAGAAATATCTGGGTTACGTTAAAAATTTTAATTACCCTACTTTTAGGAACATAGATCGGTACGTTTAGAAACCTCGGATAAGCACAAACCAAAATATATTTAATGTGAGAGTCGTCGTCGGTGTTTACAAAGGTTTTTATCTCTCGAGAAAATGAAGTTTTAACTTTATGGTTTCCTATTATTAAGGATTTAGGTTAATCATAATTTTACCGAAATTTAACTGTTATATATATTTATAGATATAACTCAATGGAGCTTGGTAATTTTTTTTAGTTGTTAGCCTAGTTTATCAGGGTCGTAGTATACCAGCTTACATTACGAAATCAAACAAAAAAGGTAACAGTAACTTTTTGGAACAAGAAAGAGTATTATTGAAAGTTTTAAGTTTATTTTCAAATTATAGAAAATGATTTGAGGAGACCGATAATTTTGTATTATGGAACTATCTAAGTGTTTTAAAAGTCAAAAAAAGACGTATTTTTGTCTGAAATTGAAAAAAAGCTTGTGCATAGAAATAGAAAAATAATTGTGGATAGCTCTGAGAGAATTTGGTATAAAAGCGGGAATTTCTATCTATATGGAAGAAGTACAACTCACAAACACTAGAAGTTTTGGATAAATAAATATTGTTGGGAAATAGAAAATAAAATACTGAGTTAATATAGCAGAATAGGCATGGTTGATCCTGACAAATATTTCAGGTTTAGAGATGACCAGAAATGCTTATAAGAAACGAATGGGTATTGAATAAATGTTTCGAGATTTCAAGAAGGGAGGCTTAAACCAGGAAGGAACTCAGGTGAAAGGAGAACGATTAATTGCGATAATATTATTAATAACTTTGGCTTACTCTCAATCCTTAATTCCAGGAAAAATAATTTCTCAAAAAGGAGTAGTCAATAATGTAAATAGGATCACAGGAAAAGGAAGAAAATATAGACGACATAGCCATTTTTATACAGGAAATAGAGGTCAATCTTGATTAAATTCTTTGGAAATGTTTTCAGAAGAAGCAGAGGAATTGATGGCCAATTGCTCTCAAGAAGGGCTAAATTATCACCAGAGGTATAAAAGCTGCACACCTTGTTATGTCAGTCTTTTAGTCTTACCTGCCACCCCTTTAGGATATTCCCTATTACCTGTGACCTTTTACAAAAATCAGATATATGGTTTAAATGCTAAATAGCTTATAGCCATTATCATATTAATGAGGTGAGATATCTTTTTCCATTTCCTACTTCCTAAAATTCAAAACTCCTATCTCTAAATAATTTATATAAATAATTAGGGTTTGTATCAAGGAGTATTTTTAAGAAGTAGGGGAATACAGGACCAACCACTAATCCCCACCAGGGAGAGTTAGTAAATACGAAGTTGTATGCAACGTCCGTGTAAAGTAGTTACGATAAGAGGTTGACATTCTCCTCGGCCTAAAGGCACGGGGGAAAAACCGAGCTGTAGCCCCTCGGCGGGTTGAGATCTCACAGGCTGCTGCTACTTTGGCAGTAGTCTTATACTTGCCGACCTGTCCGTTTTTTGTCTGGTGTAAGCCCACCCGCGACTGATATATTTCTTCTTGTGAACTAAAAAGCAAGAAGGACATAACCTGTGGAAAAAAATCAACTAAAAAGTCGCCCGCTTATGGGCAAGGCTTTAAACCCAATTTTTCGGTAATCTATAAAGGAAGTAGTCGGATATATTTGTCCCTTAATTTTTATGTCCTTATCGGCCCTTAATGCTAACTTTTTGAGCTTGAGGGACCAAAAACCAGGCGCTTTTCTTTGACCCCAACAAGTCATTGACCAATATCATGCCGAATCCACTCATAAAAAGCTATTTTATCCAAATCCATCTAACCCTTATGCCTGTTACCTCCAGCAGAAGTCTCTTAACCTTTGACTAAACTTCCTATTTGACATTCTCCTCGCCCTAAAGGCACGGGAATTTATGCCGAGCCTTAGCCCCTCGGCGGTTTAATATCTCACAGCCTGATGCTTCTTATTCAATAAACCTTATGCTAGTCGATCTGTCCGTTTTTTGTCTGGTATAAGCCCACCCGCCACTAATATATTTCTTGTGAACTAAAAAAGAAGAAGGACATAACCTGTGGAAAAAAATCAACTAAAAAGTAGCCTTAGAAGGGGGAGTCTTTAAACCCAATTTTTTGGTAAACCGGATTTAGTATCAGTCAATGCTTTGATCTTGTGAAACAACGAACCCTAATTAGAAATTTTAAGCATTAGAGTATTGACTGAGAAATAAGGCTAATAGTCTCTTCTTTCAAGAAGATCAAAAAGAAAATTCTAGATTTTTTGCCTCCCTATTACTAGAGGTAGCGTTAACACAGTTCTTCGCTAGGAGGCTAACTTACTAGCCGTTGACCTTTTTGTTAGGTACACCCACGCGGGCAAGATGCCTATACTACATGATTTTCAACATTTACAGAGTACATCATTTGCTCGAAATCTACTTTATAACTGATAATTGATAATTGATAACTGAAATGACAAATCCAGAAAACAAAATCACCCAAACTTATGCTCAAGATGATGTTCAACAAATTCTCCAGCTGGCCTTAGTACATCGTTCTGAAGGAGGTGAACTTACAAAAGCACAACTATTGGGACTTGCACAATTTTTAAGCCCAAATATAGCCCAAACTCTCTCTGT
>JAKQYE010000239.1 GCA_023356605.1 Trichodesmium sp. MAG_R02
TCCCGTGATTAACTTCCCAAAAATAACTTCAGGAGATTGGTGGAAGTTTATGCTTAACACTAAGCCTTCAGAGGTGATATCGACACTCTATAATCCAGTTCTTTATGGTGTTTAAATTAATAACTCTAATATGCTGTTGTTTCGCAGCATTCCCAGGGACGAGAAGAGGGACGAGAAGAGGGACGGCAACAAGGAATAGAGCAAGGGTTAGAAGCAGGTAAGTTGTCAATGCAAAGGCTAATATTAAGTCAACTGGAGAGAAAATTTTCAGCAGAAATTTCTCCCATAATTAAAGAGAATATTCAACAGTTATCTCTGGAAAAGTTAGAAAATTTAGGAATAATAATTGATGGTTTTAGCAGTTTAGAAGATTTGTCTAACTGGTTTCAAGAATTAGAACAGTAGTAGGTGTTCAACAATTAATAATTAATTATTATAGTCATTTTGATTTAGATTGATACAAGTATTTATTGCTATAACTAAGTTTCAGAATAAAAGGTTTTCCATTCTTATTTGAAATGACTATACTAATTGACCCGAGTATTATTTGTTATTATCTGGTCCCTAAGTAAATTGAAGCTTTTGAAGGATAATAAGCATAACAATATTAATCCCAATTTTTTCACCATTAATATTACTACATAAAATAGAAGAAATTCTATATGAATTAACATGAAATACTCTCAAATTACATCATAAAAAGAGTTTTAAATAACAGGATACTTTTTGCAAGAAAATCTTATTTATCAGACAGAATGTGATTCCTTATTACAGCCAATTACCAATTCTCATCAGACAAATTATGTTCCTAAAATTTATCGTAATGTTAAACCTATACCCTGAAGTTATGTTGTCATAGATGGAAAAATAATTCAGTCTCAGATTCCAGAAGTTTAAAAACTATGCTAAACTGTGAATTAGGTTATTGACAATCTAAGAAATCAACAACTTTTTCCCTTGCAATATATTCAGGTAGGGTGCAATATTAATATTACTGAAAAAGGAGGTATATGTCCCTGGCATTATGATCGAAATGCTATTACAGCTCTTTTATATTTGAGCAAAGTTGATGGAAGAAAAATTGATTGTTATCCCAACTATAGAATTATCTTACCCAAAGCTAAATTTTCTATACTTCAAAGAGTGATAGATCTGGTATAACAATTGAGTTTTTTTTGTCACGCCTTTGGCAAACAAATTATTATTAAACCCCAGCCTGGTTGACTATTCGTCGAGTAACAGAAGTAAAGGATTGAGTTAATATTGTTATGGCTTAGGATTTACCCAATGCTAGTTTTGTAATTAAAGACCAACTCAATACTTATTTATATAGTTCAGAAAAGGTATTAAATACAGACTTAAATTACTATTAAATATGCTAATTACCGGCAAAATTTAAATAGATTAATAGAGGGATAAGTATCATTATTTATTTTACTCTTTTTTTGATTCTCTAGTTACTAACAAATGCAAATTACGTTTGCCACAAATTCTGAAATTTTAACTATTAACTGATAACTGAAATGACAATGAAACCAAATCCTATTCCACCCCAACCTGGTCAAGAATCTGTATGGGATTATCCACGTCCACCTCGTTTAGAAGATACAGATAAATCTATTCGAATCATCTTTAATAATGTAGTTTTAGCTGAAACAAATAAGGCCAAAAGAGTATTAGAAACTAGTCATCCCCCTTCTTGTTATATCCCTCCTGAAGATGTTAAAGTAGAGTATTTGATTTCTAATCCCAGGAAAACTTTTTGTGAGTGGAAAGGTTACGCTTCTTATTACGATATTTCAGTAGATGCTAAATATGTCAATTATCCAGTTTGGCGATATTTGGAGCCAACCACTTATTTTCTACCCATAAAAGGATATTATAGTTTCTATGCTAATTTAATGGATGCTTGTTATGTCAATGATGAGTTAGTCAAGCCTCAAGCTGGTAATCTTTACGGAGGATGGATTACCTCTGATATTGTCGGACCATTTAAAGGAGAAGCTGGTACAAGATGGTGGTAAATAATGGACAATGAAAAGGAGATAAATTCCGCGAAAATAGAAGTAATTAAAATATATTAATCATTTGTCCTTTTTCAGAGGCAGGTCTCACCAAACTAACTACTATATTAATAGCTCAAATTCACAGTTCGACTAATACCTCTCAAACTACTGCCCTCAGCATGAACTTGTAGAATTATACCCATTTGTTCGGGTTGAATTTTTCTACCAAGCGTAGAGTGTGTCAAAACTATCGGTGAAAGTCTGTAGCCATTCAGGACAATAATATCGTTGATAACATTACTGGTCTTTCTATGATACCCGAGTTTTATGATGGCCATACAGAGGGCATTCCATGATGATCGAGATTATTTAGGGACAATCCTCATTTTGTTATTTCCACATTTTCTTGATACACTTAATCTATCAATCTATGAATCAAACTATGCCAAATTAAACCAACAATAATTAAGCCTAAACCTACTAACCAAATTTGCTTTTCTACCCAAAAAGCTAAAAATAAACAAGAAGCTAAACCTACCCAACCTAACCATTTAGGATAAAGTCTTTCTTTTGGAGAAAGTTGGAGAGCAGCCAAATTAGTAATAGCATAATAAATTAATACATTAAAAGTACTAAAAGACCAAGTGGTTTTCACATCCCCGGTTAAAACTAAACAAGCGATCGCCACTCCTACTACTATCACAGCTATATAAGGTGTAGTTTGCCCACTATCCAACGCCGCAAAAACTTTAGGTACATCTCGTCGCCGCCCCATTGCCAACAGAACCCGGGACAAACCCAAAATTAAATTTAGCAGTACTCCCAACATGGCCGTAATAGCACCAATAGCAATTAAATTAGGAATAATAGGAACACCCAAACCCCCCACTTTGGCAATAACTTCTAAAGGTGCAGCTAGACTTACATCTGCTTGAGATAAATTTTGAATTACTTCTTGAGCCACAAATACACTAACTACAGCGGTAGATATGTATAATACACAAGTAAAAATCATACTTAGAGCGATCGCTCTAGGAATAGTACGTTGTGGTTCCTTTACTTCCTCCCCCAAAGTTGCAATACGACCATAACCAGTATAGGCAACAAACATTAAAGCAGTGGCTTGTAGTAAAGATGCTATGGGTTGATCCTCAGAAAAAAAAGGCATTAAATTTTTTTCTCCAGACAAGACTACTTGAGGTATTCCTGCTAGAATAAACAGAATTAGAGAAAATAAGGTAATAAAAACGATAATAGTATTAGTAACATTAGAACGACTAATTCCGTTTAACACAACCAGGGTTAATACAACCACAGCAGTTAAAGCAGTCAACACTAACCAAGTTTGATTATTCACACCAAAAGCATTAAGCAAATAACCAGCAAAACCTAAAGCAGCAGTAGCAGCAGAAGCACTTTTAGCGAATAGAAACATCCATCCGGCAATGAAACCTAACCAATGATTTAGATATTTGTAACCATATTCATAAGTACCCCCACTCACAGGATGGTTTACCGCTAACTGGCCACTATTAAGGGCATTGCAGGTAGCAACAAGACCAGCTATCGCTACGGCAATAATTACAGATGGACCTGCAATACTAGTAGCAATAGCAATACTAACAAATACTCCGGTACCAACAATTGAACCCAAACCCATGAGCGTAGCGCCGAAGACGCCAATTTCTCGCCGAAGTTGAGGTGTAGATGCCATTTAATTTTTATCTTTAACTACATTTTCAAGTGGACTATACTATACTTTGGCAAATTTCAAAAGTCTCTTCAGCATAAGTGCCTTCTAGCTCTTGTCTTACTCTTTTAATAAATCTCCCTATAGTTGTCTCTACTGTAGTAGACCAGTCTAGTTATAAAAACCACTGTAGGGCAGGTCACATGGAATTGCTTTTCCCTGTTGTTGAAGAGAATTATTCAAAGCACAGAGAATTTCTACTAATTTAGCACCTACCCAACCGGAAGAAATTTGTGAAGTAGTATTGGTCAGAATACAATTTAAAAATTCATGGCACACTTGAGCTAAAGGTTCAGCTTTTTTGGTGGCTATAACCTCCAGACTTACATCTACTGCTTTCCAACGACTGCCCAAATATTCTAAATGACCATGGTGAATAACTAAAGGTTGAGCTGCGGAAGTTTCATCAAAAATTAATGTTCCTTGACTGCCCACTACTCCTAAACGACGTTGCTTATCAGGGTTTAGCCAACAAAGATGTAAAAAAGCTTGAAAGCCACTAGGATAAATCAGTTTAGCCATAACTAAATCTGATTGTGGGGGTTTTTGAGGGAGCCATATTGTACCATTGGCTTCTACTGCTACTGGTGTTTCCTGTAACCAGCTATTAAAAATACAAATGTCATGAATTGCCAAGTCCCAGAGAGCATCAACATCTGGCCGCACAGGTTCAATATGAGTTCGAGTCGCATATCCGTAGCGTAACTCTCCTAATTTACCTTGGGCAACTATAGTTTGGCCAGTTTGTATGGCCGGATTAAATAGATAAGTATGATCGACAAATAGTTGTAAGTGTTGTTGGTCGGCTAATTTGCACAGTGCAACGGACTCTGAATATTCAAGGGTTAAAGGTTTTTCCGAAAAAACGTGATAACCTTTTTTCAGAGCAGCACTAATAATCTGATAGTGAGTAGATGCTGGTGTAGCGATCGCGACTGCTGAGATTCCAGGTAACTCTAAAGCTTCTATCCAGTCTTCTACTAAGGCTATATCTTTGTCCAATTGGCAGTGTTCTTGAATTGCTTGTAATTCTTCTGGATGAGGATCTACTATAGCAATAACACGAGAATGAGGATGATTGAGGAAGTTACGAACTAAGTGAACTCCCCAACGGCCTGCACCAAATATAGCAATTCCTATTTCCATTTTTTGTAATCTAACATTTTCTCGGGCTGTTAGGCACGGAGGAGAGTTCTATGGAGCCTTAGTTCCTCGGCGGGATGAGGCTCAATAGGGTACTGCACCCACCTATATCTATCTTTAACCATCCCCATCGTCTCCGGAAAGGGAGCAAGAGGGGTAGGTGGAGGAGATAGGGTTGGGTGACGGTTGCCACCATGTCCGTTTTTGGTCTCGGACTACCCACCCGCGACCAATTAATCAAAATTTAGGATAACATATCTATTCAAAAAAAACAATTAAAAAGTCCCCCGCTTATGGGAGGGGTTTTATATCATATCCGGATAATCACTGCTCAAAAAGTATATGTTTTGTAGTAGGGCAAGAGCCCTAAACGGATATCAGGCAAGAGCTCTACGAGGAACTTTAATTATAATCAGGACTTACGAAGGCAAACTCCGCAAACCGGGTTTATCGTAGATATTTATGTGTTAAAAACAATGATTTACTGTAGAAACCGGTTTTTTTGCGTAAGTCCTGGATAAACCACATTGTCATAACCAAAACCTTGTAGGGACGTTCCATGGAACGTCCCTACTGTGGTCTACTCAAATGAAAAAAGCTGTAAATGCATATCAGGCAAAAGCCGTTATTTACCCTATTAAGAACTTTAATTATAACTCTTCAACTGAACATGATATTAGACCCAATTTTTCGGTAATATTATTCTGATAATATATCCTCAAAAAAGCCTTCTTCGACTTCAGATGCTGATTGTACATTACCTTTTGCAATTAAATTTATGTAAGACTTTAAAAGCTCTTTCATTCTGGGATTTTTATATTGTGGATTAATTTTCTTCAGAGCTTTTTGCCAATGAGTTTCAGTTGGTTGTTGATTAAGTCCAGCTAAAATTTTGCTTTCTTTAACTAATTTATCAAGTTCAGCTCCTGAAAAACCTAGAGTGTTTTCTACTAGATATTCTAATAGTGAATCAGAAATTGGGTTTAGTTGACGAGCTTTGATTCGTTTCTGAATGATTTCGTAGCGTTCTTTAGTTGTGGGAGGTAGAACAATAAAAGTTTCATCAAAGCGCCCGGCACGGAATATTTCTGGTGGTAGTATGGAGCGATCGTTGGATGTCGCAATAAAAAAAATTGGTTCTTTGTGGTCATTAAGCCAAGTTAGGAATGTGCCAAACTGTCGGGTAGTAGTACCGCTACTATCACCACCAACTCCTGCAAAAGCTTTTTCGATTTCATCCATAAATAGAATGTTGGGAGCGGAAGCTTCAATTGCTCTGAGAGCCTGATATGTGTTGCTTTCGGACTCCCCTACCCATTTAGATTGTAATCTGCTAATTTCAAAGTTAATTTGAGGAACGCGCCATTCAATAGCGATCGCTCTGGCAATAAAAGATTTTCCACATCCAGGAAACCCTTCAAGTAAAAGAGCGCGGGGGCGCATATCTGGATCTGCATCTTGTTCAAACCAAGGATAACGTTCTTTGACCCAAGTTTTGATGTTTTCTAAACCACCAACTTCTTGGAGTCCTTCTCCTAGTGGTTCGTAATAATCTAAGATGCCGATTTTTTCAATTTCTTGTTTTTTGACTTCTAATAATAGTTTGGAAGCTTCTTCTGGTTGTTGCCATAGGTTTTTTGTTGTGATTAATTTTGCGGTTTGTGCTACTGCTTGAAAGTTCATTCCTTGAGCTTTTTCTGCAAGATCTTTGGCTCTATTTTCTGCTAAATTGTATTTAGTAACAGCAAGTTTAAAGATATTTTGATAAAGTTCTTCTCCAATGGGTAGGGGCAGGTCTAGTATGTGAATATAATTACGCATAGTTGTGGGAATTGACCAATCAGAACCTACTATTATTAAGTTCATTCTGGGTCTGGGTTTTGTTTGTGCGATCGCGAGGACTAATTCTTTGAGTTTGCGGGTAGTTAAATGACAAGTTGGTTCTATGAGCGTTGACCAGTCTGGCAGAATATAGGTATATTGCTGGTCTATATTTTTTCTGGCTTGATTTTGTAATTGCGTCTGTAAAAAATCAAGGGCATAAATTATTGGATCGGTGTTTGGTTGTGGTGCATAATTTGTGCTTTGCCAATTGTTTTCTGTTGTTAATTTATAAAATCCATTAATACTTCTCCATTCGGCTAGTTCTCCTTCAATAATATTATTATTACATAGAGAACGATAGGCAGCTATTATGCAATTAATTGCTCGAATTTCTTCTGATGAACGTAAAAAAATTAAGGGGTATTGAGAACCTAAAAGTTCTTCAAGTTCCCGTTGACATTTATTGTAAGGAAGCTCCATGGTTTTTACCTCTATTAAAAATCAGCTTGCTCGCCAATTGACCACTTTTCAGTATTATAAATATCTGTACTTCATATCCTTGGAATTTGCTGTATCTTAAACAATCAAAAATCGGCTTGGTTATCATTGTTTCTAGTTTCAACTATAGGTATCATATTTCCTGAATCTAATGTCGATTTTTTCTCAAGATTAGGTTGATTAATTCTTTGCATTCTTGGTGATGAAAAAGGTTTTTTAAGCTTAGGCATAACCCCTGAATTTGTTTCAGTTTTCCTTTGCGAATTGTTGTAATTAGGAGATGTTAAAGGTTGCTCAATAGTCGAGGTTGTATTGGAGGAAGCCGAGACTTCATTATTATTATTTCCTAAAGATAAAGGCTCTAAGGATATAATAACAGTTGTGGAATTACTTTTACCATTTTTGATACCGTAATTCCATTCATTAATAATTCGGTTTAATTGTTCCTCATTTACTTCTCGTAATGATTGCTTTTCTATGGTACGACGTAAATTTAATCTATTAGTTTGTCCTCTATCAGTTTGATTATGAAAATAATCTTCTGGATAATTAATATCACTACCAGTTAGATGCACTGAACAGTAAATCTGTTTATTGCCGGCATTGGGTATTTTTAAGGTTAAAGTATATTCTGTCATAATTTATCTTTCTGCCCGTAATTTTTGACTCCAGAGGAAGAAGGGAAGTACCCCTATTAAACCAAAAGTAACTAGAGCTACTAATATTAATAATCCCCTAGTTTTGAATTCTAAAGGTTCGTAGCCAATGTTAGTAATACGGTAATCTTGCGCATTAGAAGTAAGACCTTTGACTAAAACTTTGGCTTGATATTTAGTCGCGCGATCGGCGTCTGGTTGCTTATATTCTAATTCATATTCTTGTAGACTTTCTAGGAATTTAATTAAACTTTGAGCTACCTCTTCAGCATTATCTGGAAATTCATGAAGACCTCCCGTTAAATCAGCGATTTGTTTTAAACGTGGTTGATCTACAATGAATTGGTCAATTGTTATATTTCGGTTAGTTTTTGTTTTTGGATGTTCACAATTATCTATAATTTGATTGATAATTTTTTCTTTGATAATTATTTCATCTTCTGTTAATTGTGCTTCAGTTAGCTCAATATTACACTCTGAGCTCTCGTAAATTTCTGTTAAAGATTCACCATAACCTAATGTATAAACTTTAACCTGTGGTATTTGTGAATCTTGAGGCTTGAGAATATTTTTTAATGCCTCAAATTGTTTTTCTTCTGTTGGGCGATCTTTATTATGAAAGCCATCAGATAACACAATTACAACTAACTGTCTGGCTTGAGAATTATTGGTTGTATTATTACTATCAGAAACTGACTTTCTAAAATATTCAACAGCAGTTGCTAGTGGTTGATACAAATTAGTAGAAGCGTTAAGATCTTCATATTCATTGGCTAACTTTTCTATTTTTTCCTTTAGCTTCTCACTGTTAGATGGGTGAAAATTGGCATCTAAACTTTTATCAGTTACTGTAAATTCATTACCTCCTTGACCAAAAGGTGCTAGACCTATTCTAACAGTTAAATTTGGTTGATCATTAACAGCATCAATAAATTCGTTGATAGCATCAATAGCACCCTTAAATTTAATGCGTCTTCTACCTGGACTAGAATCTCTAAACTTCATACTCCCACTCATATCTAACATAATAATTACGTCAGCGGGAGTAGTTTTTGCCCTAGTATCAGTAGGCACAATAACATCTGTTGCCACCATTCCTACTGCTATACTGGCTGCTATTATTGGCAGTACAATTATGTCTGGTGGCCATGATATGGTATCAAAATCTGATTTCCCCTGATTGAGAAGTTTACCAATTTCAA
>JAKQYE010000024.1:0-14643 GCA_023356605.1 Trichodesmium sp. MAG_R02
TATATTGTAGAACGTCCCACTTTATAGATTCTGGCGGCCGATAAAATACTTCCTCCATTTTCAATATAATCAATGACTCTTGTTCGTAAATCCTTACTGTAAGACATTTTTTAAATGGTTTATTATAGTTAATATTTTACGTTCTATATTGTACCACTCTTATTCAGAATAACTATATATTGTCGTCGTGTAAGTTCAATATTATATCCTAACTTATTATTAATTACTGTGTCATCAAAAATTAAATAAGCTTCTGTATCACCAAACAAATTCTTCTTTAACATTTCGCCATAAATCTTCTGAATTTAAAGACTAATATCTTAAATAGCGATTTATTGTATCATGGCTAATATTTTCGATCTGGAGAGTGCGGCGTAGCGTTATAGTAAAATTAAGGCATCCAAACAAGTCTAGTGACTGGGTAAAAACAAAGTACTTTTCACCAAAAGAAACCAGAAATTGGATTCTAAATAAGGGTAAATATGTACTAAACCTCCACTCGGATGTACCTATTATACGGTACAATAAGATTAGAGGTAATAAATCACCCGCTTGATGGAGACTGGATTTATTGGAGTAGTAAAATCGGTAAATACCCCGGCGTAAGAACTAGAATAGCCAAACTATTAAAAAGTCAGAAGAATAAATGCGCATCTTGCGGATTGAATTTCAGGCCAACGGACATAATAGAAGTTGACCACATCGTCCCTAGGTCTGTAGGTGGTAAGGATACATATGAAAATATACAACTCCTACACCGCCATTGCCACGACGTTAAAACTGCGGAGGATTTGAAAGCAGTAAACTTTCTCAAGACTCCAGTTGGTTTAAAGTGGAATCTTAAGGATGTACCTATGAAAAAGGACGTTTAGGAGAGGAGCCGATTTGGAGGTGAAAGTCTCACGTCCGGTTCTGAAGACGAGCAGGCTCTATAAAGGAATTATTCTGGTTTCGGAGCTTGCTTAGTTTAACTTGCCTTTTTCTTTGATACTTATCCTGATGATAATGAGGGAGAACTTACTGTTTCTGTGGCTAGATTGTATTCCTAAGTAATAGTAAACCAACACATCTAAAGTATAATTGTTCGGTTGGATATGATATGAGAAGTTTTCCAAGAAGGCTTTCGGAAAACCTACAGATGATATAATAACAAGTAGTTAAAAATTTCCTTAATGTTAGGTTTGGTTCCCTTGAACCAGAAATATTGCCCATTCTTGAGCTAATGTTGCAGTTTTTTCCAGAGGAGTTAAACGCTTCATTATATCACCGGTTGAATAGTTACAATTCAAGCTTGTAGTAAGGCTTGAGGTCTAAATATAGATATTTCGAGGGCTAAACCCTACTACAAACCATATACTTTTTGATCACTAATTATCAGGACATGATATTATTCACTGGTTCCCGGGAGGAATTGTTGGAGAGATTTGGGGGGTAGTTGTCGATCAAGCGATCGCCTGTTAATTAAATTTTTAACCATTACCATTGGTAGATATCAGTTTATGGGTAAGGCTTTAAACCCAATTTTTCGGTAAAAAATAGATCACCAGGGTAGAAGAATAAAATACAATATTAAAGCATTATCTGACCAGGCTGCATCAAAGAATCCTGTGTTATTCAAAGTCAGTAGCAATATTAAAGTTGCCCATTTATTAATCCATTATCTATATTGGAAACATTTGTATGTTCCTTATGGTTCATAGCTCAATTCACCAATGCCAACTCTGACTCAATTAATAAAGCTTTCATAACACAGCAAAAGTAATAAGTAATAGCTGAGGCTAAATACTCAATAAATACTATACAAACAAAAGCAAAAAAATCTAAATTAGTTAAATATAAAGATATGTTTAATACCACTGAAATACTAATTACTTCATTTGTCGAAAAAATTCAGGAAGGCTATCATCACACTTATGGCGGTTATAAGTCTAATTATAAAGAAATTATTGGTTGGGCAGGAAGTATGGCACTAGAAAATATTGCCAATAGTGATGCTCTTTATCATAATGTGGAGCATACTATTCTAGTAACTCTTGTAGGGCAAGAAATTCTGAAGGGAAAACATATTCGAGAAGGAGGTGTAACCTGCGAAGATTGGTTACACTATATTATTTCCCTAATTTGCCATGATATTGGATATGTAAGAGGAGTTTGTCGGCAGGACAAAAAAGGTTGGTACGCTACAGGTGTGGGGGATGAAATGGTTAATTTGCCCTATTGTTGCACCGATGCCAGTTTAACTCCTTATCATGTGGATAGGGCAAAACTATTTATTAATGAAAGATTTGGTGGTCATAAACTGATTGATACAGAAATAATTAAACAAAATATTGAATTAACACGCTTTCCTATTACGAAAAAATCAGATAATCACAATACTATTAATTATCCTGGTTTAGCACGGGCAGCAGATTTAATAGGTCAATTAAGTGACCCCCGCTACCTCAAGAAAATAGGTTATTTATTTTACGAGTTTGAAGAGATAGGTTTTAACAAAAAAGCAGGGTATAAAAATCCTAGTGATATGCTTGATAACTATCCTCAGTTTTTTTGGCAAGGGGTTCATCCCTATATAGAAAAAGCTCTAAAATATTTATCACTAACACAGCAAGGTAAGCAGATAATTGCCAATCTTTACTCAAATGTATTTATAGTTGAGCATGGCTCCTCTCAATAGTTTCATGTTTATAAATTAGGGGGTTATAGTTTGATTTAGTAATCACTCTCAATGACTCAAATCCTTGAAAATATTTATCCTAATTACCTCTTAAACTGTAAGCTATAGCACTCCGCGCATAGGTTGCGACAAATCAAAAAGTAAATAAAACTTTTAAATCTCTTACCTATTCCCTATTCCCTGTTCCCTAAAAAGTAGTGGGATTTTTGCCACGAATAAAATAGGATTGCTATATTAACTATTTAGATGGCCTATTATAAGAATAACCAATTGGACCCAAAACTTTGTAGAGTCAGGATTTAGCCATTCCGGTAAAATTTATAATACGTCGTTTAAATGCTTAACAGCTTAGGACAAAATAGATAATTTGTTATTCCTATCTGTTATGTTAGATTACAACCAACAGTTACAAGCCTTTTTTCAATTGTCATATTTTGGTGATGGTTAGGAATCATAATTCAGCACTCAGGAGTCATAAATTTAAAAGTATTTCATTAAAATTAATGTTTCAAAAATAGTAATTACGATCATAAGCAATAATCGGATTGCTAAAATTTATTCTCGGATTAATACAAAACACATATTACTAAAATACTATACTATCATCCTAAGAGTTAACTTAAACCTCTGCCTCCTTCCGTGATCCTTGTTCCCTATTTATTTAGATAAAATCAATGAAATGGTGGAAAAATCTTAAAAAAAATCCTTTAGCAAGATTTGGTGCATTATTACTACTAATTTTCTATCTAGTAGTAATTGCTGCTGACTTTATTGCTCCCTATAACCCCTACACATCTCAAACGAACGGTTCCCTATTACCACCTACTCAAATTTACTGGCAAAACCAAGCAGGGGAGTTTATTGGACCCCATATTTACCCCACAACTCAAGGACCAGTAGATTTAGAAACTGGACTCCGAGAGTTAAATGTAGATTTAGATAAACCATCCTCTCTCGGTTTATTTGTCCAAGGAACACCCTATAAATTCTTGGGTATTTTGCCCTTGAATCGACATTTATTCGGAACTGAAGGTGAAGCCAAATTTAACTTACTAGGTACTGATGAACAAGCACGAGACCAATTTAGTCGTTTAATTTTTGGTGGTAGGATTAGTTTATTTATCGGTTTAGTAGGAATTACAATCTATTTCCCCTTGGGAATGATTATTGGGGGAATTTCTGGTTACTTTGGTGGCTGGATAGATAGTATGTTGATGCGTTTCGCTGAAGTGTTAATGACAATTCCAGGCATCTATTTATTAGTGGCACTTGCTGCTGTATTACCTCCAGGTTTAACCAGTGCCCAAAGATTTCTCTTAATTGTGGTCATTACCTCATTTATTAGCTGGGCAGGGTTAGCTAGGGTCATTCGTGGACAAGTGTTATCTATCAAACAACGAGAATTTGTCCAGGCAGTAAGGGCGATGGGGGCAAATTCTTTTTATATTATTGTTCGTCATGTATTGCCCCAAACGGCAACTTATGTAATTATTTCAGCAACTTTAGCTATTCCTAGCTTTATTATCTCAGAATCAGTTTTAAGTTTGATTGGTTTAGGTATTCAACAACCAGATCCCTCTTGGGGAAATATGTTATCTTTGGCCACAAACACTTCTATTTTAGTGTTACAACCATGGTTGGTATGGCCTCCAGCACTATTGATCATTCTGACGGTATTAGCATTTAACTTATTAGGAGATGGGTTGCGAGATGCTCTAGATCCAAAAAATTTACAAGGCTAATAACATTTATTAGTTAATAATTTAATAGGAAATATCAAGTTGTTTTTCTTCTTTTCTATTCTCTGTTTCTCGAATTATCGCGACCTATTCCCTATACCCTAAAATAACGTAAGTATTCAGCACTTTAGCCGCCAGCTCAAGGGCGTTCCCTTAGTCATGCTGCAAAAAGATGCATGAAAGTAATAAATTACTTATAGTTATTTTGATTTGGATTGAGACAAGTATTTCTTGCTATAACTGAGTTTCAGCAGAAAAAGTTTTCCATCTCTTTTTGAAATGACTATAGTATTGCTTATCAGTTTTTTAGCGTCGGACTTTTAATTATTCTTGGAGACTAGTTCTTCCTTCTAGCTGATAGCTGACAGCTGAATGCTTACAAAATAACTAATTTTAACACATTTTGTGTAGGATAAAAAATGACTACCACTCTCAAATATAAGCAAAATTTAGCTGCGAAATTAGTCAATGTAGTTCTCTCCATTAAACCACTTGCTAATTTTGTTAAAACTCAAGCACGAAAGATGATTATTAAACGTGCAGAAAAAATTGGTGTTCCTTGGCGCCAACAATCAAAAGAACTTTCACAACATAATTGGGATAGAGAATGGGAGGTAGTAAATAATCCTAACTTGGCATATCCTGAATATTATCTTACTTCATTTCATGCTTATGAAAAAGGTAATATGAGTTGGCAAGCCGCCACGGAAGTAGAAGTAGCATC
Organism: Trichodesmium sp. MAG_R02; assembly: GCA_023356605.1. Taxonomy (GTDB): domain Bacteria; phylum Cyanobacteriota; class Cyanobacteriia; order Cyanobacteriales; family Microcoleaceae; genus Trichodesmium. The sequence goes on from JAKQYE010000024.1 coordinate 5,141, forward strand.
ATTGGCAGTTCATGCAGGTATTTGGCCGGAAAAAGGTATTAGTGGAGATGCTAGACTTCGTCAAACTTTTCTTGATATTTTAAAAGCAGAAATTCCTACGCCAAAAGATGTTTTAGACTTAGGATGTAGCGTCGGGTTAAATACTTTCCCTCTACAAAAAGTTTTCCCTCAAGCTAAATTTACAGGAGTAGATTTATCTCCTTATTTTTTGGCAGTTGGTTTATATCGTTCTCAAAAGCAAAATTTGGAGATTAATTGGGTTCATGCTGCCGCTGAAGCAACTGGTTTACCTGATAGTTCTTTTGATTTGATTTCTATCTTTTTGATGTGCCATGAATTACCACAATTTGCTACTCGAAAAATATTTCAGGAGGCCAGACGTTTATTGCGTTCAAATGGTAGTATTGCTATTATGGATATGAATCCTCATTCAGAGGTTTATGCTACTATGGCTCCTCATATATTTACTTTGTTAAAGAGTACAGAACCTTATTTGGATGAATATTTTTCTTTAGATATTGAAAAGGAATTAGTTAATGCTGGTTTTGCAGTTCCTAAAATAATTTGTAATACTCATCGTCACCGCACTATTATTGCTGGCATTGCTTGATTATTATGGTTGTAATTTTTATTTTTAACTGGGAACTACGGATATTGAATAAAGTTAGGTTCTGAAAAATTTATGGGGTTTAAACATAGGGAAAGCTTCTACTAAACTTCTGGGATAATTAATCTTAAATCCTTGAAATATCTGGGTAAAAATTTAGTTTCCGGAGGTATCTACTGTTTAACTGAGAAAAGTTTTCCCTCTATATATCGAAGCTATTCCTATCCAAAATATATGAGCTGCTTCGGTAATCGTACCGCCATTTTCTACAAAATTTATTACTTTTTGTCTTAAGTCTAAACTGTAAGGCATAGTTCAAAATACTTTCTAGTTGACTTAATTTTATTATACTCAATTTTTGTTTCAATCTTAATTAAAACAACTATATCTGTGATTTTAATCATAAGCGATAGACTTCCAGTCCGCTTCGCGAACGCACCACTTGAAGAGTTAAGACAATTAATTGATGTTATCAACAGGAGTGTAGTTCCTCAATTGTAGTTTTTTTTAAATAAAAATGAAACATTTTTTTGACTGAAACTAAGTTATAGCAATAAATAATTATATCAATCTAAATTAAAAAATATATCTTCTGCTGCCAACATAAATCCCTGGTTTGCCAACAATACTATACTCATGCCACTGATTTTTTCGTGTTCTATAAAATTAATTTGTTTAATTTATTGGCTCAAAATAGTAATGATAATTCATGTATCCTTTTGTACTACATGCCGGAAGTGTGGAATGTGGGGTAAATCTATCTTTCCAGTTAAACTTTCGGCTTACAACTAAAGTCAAAAATAATCTAGGGGTCACTATTAATTCTTTTTCCTTTCTATGCAGGAATAGGGTTACTTTTTTGAGTCTTTTTCAGTTTTTCATCTTGGTTATTACTAACATTTAAATTGACTTGTGAGTTTGATTTATTGTTCTCAGTTAAAATTCCTTTTGCTTGTAATTCTGACAATAATTTACGACGTTTTAGCTGAGATTCCGAATTATCCGGTTTAATGGCAAGAGCGCGATTATAACAAACTAAAGCTTCTTTATAGCGTTTAATTTTTTCTAAGAGTGTACCTTTTTTTTCCCAAGCCTCATAACTATTATTATTAATAGCAATTGTTTGATTGTAAGCCATCAAAGCTTTTTCATAACTTGCCAATTTTTCTAACACCCGACCTTGACATAACCAACCTTCATCACATTCCTGTTTAATAGCAATAGCATCATTGCAAGAACTTAAAGCTTCCTCATACTTTTCTAACTTCAATAGTGCTTCTGCTTTACCTAGAAAAGATTGATAACATTGGGGGTAAATTTTAATTGCTCTATCATAAGAACTAACTGCTTTATCATACTTTTCTAACGCATCCAAAGCTACCCCTCGATTATGCCAAACTTCATAATCATCCGGCATTAATTTAATCGCTTGGTCATAACAATTAACTGCTTCTTGATATCTTTCTATTTGCCATAATATAGCACCTTTGTTGTACCAAAGTTCATATCTATTTGGTTTAATTTTAAGTGCTTGATCATAAGAATCAATTGCCTCAGTGAAATATTTTAACCTTCCCAGTAAATTGCCTCGGTTATACCAAATTTCAAATTTATTTGGTTGAATTTTTAGAGCTTTGTCAAAAGCAGCAATAGCCTCTTCATAGCGCTCTAACTTTCTTAACAAAGCACCCAAATTATGCAAAATATCGACATTTTCAGGCTGAACTAAAAGAGCTTGTTGATATGAAACAAGCGCCTCATTATACCGTTGTAATTTCCTGAGTAAAATACCTCGATTTAGCCAAATTTCTACATTATCTGGTTGGAGAGAAAGAGCTTTATCATAAGAAGCTAATGCCTCAGAATAACGCTTTAATCTGACAAAAACATTGCCACGATTAAACCAATATTCAAACCTATCAGGATTAACTGCAATAGCACGATCATAACTACTAAGAGCATCAGCATAACGTTGCAATTTTACAAAAACATTACCACGCTTAAACCAAGCCTCACTTGAAGCATAATCAAGAGAAATAGCTTTTTCAAAAGTTGCTAAAGCTTGATTATATTGACCATCAGCAAACTCCTTTTCTCCTAGTTTTAAATAATCATCAGCAATCATAGCAGGCTGTCTTTCAGAGGATTTTGATTCCTGAGTATTTTTAATAGATTCAGTTTGTGAAATCTCCTGAATGGCCTGATATTTTGCCTCTTGAGCCTCAGAAATAATCACTTGTAGTTGCATTAAAAACTGAGACTTCAGAGCTTCTATTTGTTCTACAGATGATTTTGATATTTTAGCTTCTTGATGCAAAAACTCAATTGATTGTTTTGCAGTCAATATGTGACTCTCTAATTCAGTAAATAAATTTTGAGATTTATTCAGACTTAATTCTAATTTACTGATTTTTGTTAATCGCTTATTAACTTCACCTACCAATTCCTTAATTACCAATCTTCTGATCAACCAAAAAAAGCCAATAGTTACAGGAGGCAGTAAAGTTGCAACTAATAATAAGGTGTTTAATAAAGTCAGGGTAGGATTAAGATCGAGACTAGATTCTAACTCCCCACCTGTTCCTAAAGCAATTTGTCGAAATTTATCATTATTTTCTACTGAAAATCCTACTATCTTCCCTAACCAACTATTATTTAAAATTCCTCTAATTTGATGTAGGTTTGGAGTGGATAAAGCAGATATAAGTTGAGGAGTATTATGAGCTTGACTTAGTAATGTTTCTGGACGAGTAATTGATTTAGTAGAAGGCAAACTCCTAATATTAATAGATTTATTAAGCTTGATATTTTCTGGTGCAATTGTCTGAGAGTATGGATTAATATTAGGAGTAGCTTTTGCCTGGGCAGTTAAATTTTGGGAACTTAGGGCAGCAAGGGTTAAGATGACTGTCTTAGAAACATTCATATTTTGTTGATTTATTTATATACTATATGGTATAGATTAGTTTTTAGTTGATTTTTATTGGCCAAGATTCTATTGAAATAATTGAGCAGTTTTTTATTTCTGTGGAGAAGAAAAATTCTCCACCCGAGTTGAGCATGGAGTCTACCCATTTATTACAAGAACTTGTTGAACTGACCCGGAAATTTATAAAGTCAAGAATCAACCCCCCTGGCCCCAGCTACCCCTTATAATAGACTTGTCCCTAAATAGAGGAAAAAAATCGCTCAAAATCAGGCATAGTAATAATTCCAAGCATTTTAGAGTATTGACAACTATAATCCTTATATATTAAGGGTTTTGAGGATTTTTTAAATTATAAAGCGACAAGTCTAATAAACTCCTAAAACCCTTCTATGATAGGGAGACAGAGGTGAGTAGCAAGGAAAGTTCGATTGCCCATCACAGAGCAAAAATGTATTTTTATAGCACTTTTGAGAATAGTAAGCTACAGTTTATTACTAATTTGTATTTGCCCGATGCCTATTCTCTAAACTCGTAAAACTTCGTACCTCGCCAACTCCAAAATTGCTGTACATAAATTTACTCTTCCGAAATGTGCATTTGTTGTGTATTCAATGCATAACTTTTATATTTTGTCAAGTTTTATGTTAAGAAAACAGTAATCAAAGATTCAGCTAATCGATATTTTCTAAGTTTTGTAGTAGAAGTTTTCCCAGAAGTATTACCTAAAACCGATAATTCAGTAGGTATAGATTTAGGAATTAAAACTTTTGCAACTTTGAGTAACAGTAAAAAATTTGAGGCACCAAAACTACTAAATAAACGAATTAAGAAGCACCGAAAACTAAAACCACTAAATAAACGAATTAAGAAGCACCGAAAACTAAGTAATTCATTATCTAAAAAAAACTAAGGCGTCTAAAGAATATGAAAAAGCTAGATTGAGATAAAAAGTCTAATAATTATCAGAAAGCTAGACTTAAAATAGCAAATATACACGCCTTAATCTTAGACTCAAGACTAGATTAAACTCATAGACTAACAACTAAATACATGAAAAGAAAATGAAATCTTAATTAAAATTTTATCTCATTAATGCTGAAATATCAGATAAAATTGTTGTAGATTTTATTCATACTCCAACATATTCCCCTAATTTTAATTTAGTTAAATAATATTATTCGTCTTTTAAGACTTAAACTGTTGCATCACCTTTCCTTGGATGTAAATATTCAACAAGCTTCTTGGGTATATTAGAAAAATTTTTCCAATTTAATCAACTTCAGACACTTGAACAAATCCAAAATATAATTCGGCATATTTGTACTTTAGCGTAGCTAGATTAAAGTATAAATAACTGCCAATAATTGTTCTGGTAAATATTCTTTTTAGAGTTTGTATTATAGTTTTGCCGTAATTCAGTGTCTAAGATTGCGATCGCATTATTGAAGCATTATATCGGATAAAGGTTTGATGGTTTTGCTGCTCTAATTGAATTTTGTAACATTTATACTACATAATAGGTGGCCTTTTAGCAGGAAGAAAGTATAGTTGTTTTACAATAGAATTGAGACAAGTGTTTTTTTCTATGAAAGTATTTCAGGGGGAAAATGTCTCATCCTTATTTAAAATAACTATAATTACTGAAATTCTGACTGTTAAAAATTGAATACTTATCATTCTTGCTTTTTCCTTTTTCCTTATTCTTTGCCTTTGGTATAATGCGGTGTTGCTACAATATTACTATTAAATTCAATGCCCATAAACAATTTTCCTAAAGTGACTGTTTGTCTGCCTACTTATAACTCTGGAGAATTTATCACTCAAGCGATAAGCAGTATTCTTGAACAGACATTTACAGATTTTGAGCTTATTATTTCTGATGACTGTTCTACTGATAATACTCAGGAAGTTATTAAGAGTTATCTAGAGAAAGATAATAGAATTAAATACTTACAAAATTCAAAAAACTTAGGACTTTTTCCTAATTGGAATCATTGTTTAGAATCTGCTTCTGGAGAATATATTACCGTCTTTGCTCAAGATGACGTAATGTTGCCAAAAAATTTAGAGCAAAAGGTCAAAATTCTAGACAAATATCAAAATGTTGGTTTAGTTACTTCCTCTATTATGGTAATAGATGGTCAGAATAATTATCTTAATTGGAATTGGGCAAACTATAGTGAAGATAGCTTAGTAAATGGTGAGGAATGGATCAAAAAAAATTTGGGAGAAGCTAATCCTATTTGTTGCCCATTTGTATTGATTAGAAGACAGGTTTTAGAGAAAGTTGGTGGGAAATTTAATGACAATTATGCTTTTGCTGCGGATTTAGAATTATGGTTAAGAATTGCTGTAGTTGCTGATTTATATTTTTTCAGAGAAATATTGGGATATTATCGGTGGCATAAAGGAAATAAAACTCATAGTTTTGATTATTTTTATCAGGTTAAAGAACATTTACAAATTTGTAGTGATTTAATTGATAGTTTAAATTTATCAGATTTAGAATTAAATTCTTGGGAAACTGAGGTATTATCTCGAACCGTTAAATGGGTGAGTTATTCTCGAATTTATCCTCATTTGGAAAGGTCAAATTTTGATGAAGCGTTAAAATTATGCAAGTTACTGGAAAGTTGGCGAGGTAGGTCCGGAAAATTAGGAATTTCTGTGCAGGAATTAGGTACTAGAATACAGAAAATTTTAGGTACTATGAATAATCTTGAGCAAAAAAATTCTGCTTTAGAGGCAGAAAAATCTTGGCTAGAATCTCAGGTAAAAGCTTGGATGCAAACTGCACAAAAGTATTATCAGAAAATCAAAGATAATGGTAAAAGTATAGAGAAAAATTAGATGAACTTTCAGGTATTGATACTAAGCTGATCATAATCATAAATAATAGTAATGCATAGTAAATATTTCCCGACTCGGCCAGTTCAGAAAATATATAGGTCGTGCTTTAAGGATAGTAATTTAGGGCTTGCTGATTAAATATTAAATATTAAATATTAAAGCATTCAGACATAAAGTTTTCAGTATTTTTCGGACCGAAAAAAGTGTCTAGTTTTCAGTCCTGAGAGCTCAAAAAGTTAGTATTTGGGGCTGACTACTGCAGAAAAATTAAGGGACAATTCTTCCAATTACCCAGTTGGGCTTAGGGGTGGGTAAATTCCCTTTCCCTCCGTAGAACTTTCCATGAAAGGTCCCTACCTATTTCTTTAAAAAGACTTTTTCAGCCAGCCCTAATTTAGGGTAGAGCTATGGAAAAGCTGAAGAGAAAAATACTTCGAATCTCTAGCTTCCCAGAAATAGTAGATATTTCCCTGCTTAACTTTTCTGAAAATTATAGATGTTGTGAATTAACATCTAGGAGTTTTATTTTACTTTTTATCCTAATTCAATAGCACGAGTATAAGCTGCACTTGCTTCATCTATTTTTCCCTGCTTTGCTAAAGCATCACCCAAATTTTTATGAAATAAAGGTGAGGTTGGATTAATATTTATTGCTTGTTGAAACATATAAATTCCTTCTTCCAACTCTCCGACTCTTGTTAAAACTTCTCCTAAATAGTTATAAGCAAAATCCGAATTAGGATTAATTTCAATAGTACGGCGATAGGAGGTAATCGCTTCTGACCATCTTTCTTGTTTTGCCAAAACTATGCCAAGTTGCAGATAAATATCTGAATTATTTTTTTCTACTTCCAAGGCAAGTTTATATTCAGATGTTGCCTCTATAAAATAACCTTGTTTTGTCAAGATTTTGCCTAAATTAAAATGAACTTCTGAATTTTCTGGTTCAGTTATTAAACAAATTTGATAAAAAATAATCGCCGAGCCTAGTTTATTTTTTCTCAATAAAGTATTCGCCAAGTGTCGACATATTTCTGGATTATATGGCTGAATTTCTAAGATTTTGTGATAATTACTTTCATCCTCTGGAAAATATTTTATTGCTTGACTATAATTACTCAATGCTACTTCTAAATTTTCCTGATAACGTTGTTTAAAAATATGCCCTAACTTTTCATATACTTCTGTTAAACTAGGCTCTAGTTTAATAGCTTTTTCATAACAAGCTATCGCCTCATCCCACTGTTTTTTTTGAGAATATAAATTGCCAATAATTTTGTATAATTCTGGTTTCTTTGGCTGAATTTTTAATGCCTGAGTATACCAACTCAGAGCAGCTTCTAAATTTCCCTGAGTTTCCCAAGCATTTCCTATAATTTGATAAGCTGGAATAAAATCTGGTTTCACCTCTATAATTTGATGACATAGAGCGATCGCCGTTTCAAATTGACCTTGGGCCAAATATTCTGCTGCTTTTTGCTGTTTTTCTAACACATTCACAGTTGAGTAGAGATTTTTTCATGATTCACCATATTAAGCTAAAATATATGACACATTCAAACATTATTTATCAATTTAAGTATTAATCAGAATGAAGTTAGACTTAAAGAATCTTTTTTCTCAAAATTTAATCATCCCCAAAGGCATTATTCATGTAGGTGCTTATGATGGCAAAGATATCAAACTTTATCAAACTTTAAACATATCAAAAATTTTTTTTATTGAAGCTAACCCCACAGTATTTGAAAGGTTAAAAGCAAATACAACTAGATCGTCTGTTGACGTAACAGTTGTCAACTATGCTATTAGTAATCAAAATGGAAAAGTCACATTATATGTCAACTCAATGGTTCAAAGTAGTTCTATTTTGCCCTTGAAACATTATCGAGATATTTACCCTAATATCAAAGAAACCCATCAACTCATAGTTGAGTCAAAAACTCTGGATAATTTATTAGAAGAATTAGAGCTATCTCCAACAGATTTTAATATACTAAATCTTGATATTCAAGGAGCAGAACTTTTAGCACTACAAGGGGCTACTAATCTACTTAAATATATAGATGTAGTTTACACGAAAGTTAACTATGAAGAACTATACGAAGGTTGTGCTTTAGCAGAAGAAATTGATGAATTTTTAGGACAGACTGGTTTTGGTAGGGTAGCAATAGCAAAACCTTTTCACCCATCTTGGGGGAATGCTTTTTATGTGAGAAAACAGGTAGCTACTATGTCTACTCTTGGCAAGAATGGTGGATTTGGGAATCAAATTTTTCAGTATGCTTTCTTAAAAATATATGCTCAAGAAAATAGGCTATCCGTAGAAACTCCTAAATGGTTAGGTCAAGAGTTATTTGGGCATAAAGATAGAGAAATTAATCAAGACTTGCCTGTAGTTTTTGAGAATAATAATGAAATTTTCCCTGGCAATGGAGAAATATGGAAAAATGTAGATATTCAGGGATATTTTTTATATCACACTAGCTATTATAGGACTCATAAAGAATATTTTTGTTCTTTATTTCAACCTGTAGCAAAAATAGAAGCTCTAGTAAAAGTTGCTTGGGAAAAGTTGTGCTCTAGAGGCAAAACTATCATCGGTTTACATTTACAATTAAACTCAGATGAAAATAATAATTCTGTTGTTGCTTCTAGTGAATGGTATAAAATTTGGCTACATGGTTTATGGGAAACTTTAGAGGAACCAGTTTTATTTATCGCCAGCGATCATGTAGAAGAAATAAACCAGGGGTATTTTGCTGAGTATAATCCTATAACGGCTGGAGATTTGGAGGTAGAGGCTAATCTAGAATATCTGAATTTTTTCTTATTAAGTAAGTGTGATTTTGTTGCTATTTCTAATACTGCCTTTGCCTTTGCTGCTTGTCTTTTAAATGAAACAGGAAAATATTTCTTTCGCCCCCAGTTCTCCACCGCAAAACTTATACCTTTTGAACCTTGGAATAGCAACCCAGTCTTTCGGGATTTAGATATTAATGAAGTAGGAAAAAGTGTTTCGTATGAGGTACAACTTGAACAGATAAAATCTCAACTTCAACAAACCCAAACAAAACTAGAAAATAGTCAGTCTCAGACAGACGAACTTTCCCAAAAATT
>JAKQYE010000024.1:14743-41248 GCA_023356605.1 Trichodesmium sp. MAG_R02
AGCATCTACTCACTCTCAACTTCAACAAACCCAAACAAAACTAGAAAATAGTCAGTCTCAGACAGACGAACTTTCCCAAAAATTAGCATCTACTCACTCTCAACTTCAACAAACCCAAACAAAACTAGAAAATAGTCAGTCTCAGACAGACGAACTTTCCCAAAAATTAGCATCTACTCACTCTCAACTTCAACAAACCCAAACAGAATTAGAAAACATCCAATATCAACGAGACCAAATATTAGGAGAATTAGAACAATCCCACTCTCAACTTCAGCAACATCAAGAAAAAGCCAAAAATGCCGAATCACAACTACAGGAAACTCGCGAAGAATTAGAAAATACTCAAGCACAAAGAGATGAAATTTCTCAACAATTAACATCTACTCGCTCTCAACTTCAGCAACATCAAGAAAAAGCTAAAAATGCCGAATCAAAAGTACAACATATTGGCGAAAAATTAGAAAATACTAAATCACAAAAAGATGAACTTTCCCAGCAATTAAAATCTACTCTATCTCAACTTCAGCAAAATCAAGAAAAAGCCAAAAATGCCGAGTCAAAATTAGAAAATATTAAAACAGAATTAGATAAATCTCAATCCCAGCTACATGATACGCAAGAAGAATTAGAAATTACTCAATTCCAACTAGATGAAGTACAGGCAGAATTAGAACAATCTCAATCTCAGTTACCCAAACATCAGGAACAACTCAATACCTATGAATCCCAACTTCAACAAACTCAAACAGAACTAGAAAAAACTAAATTAAAATTAGAAAACCAGGAAAAAATGTTACCTAATCAAAATCAAAAAAATTATCCAGCTCATATTAAAAATCTAGCAAAAATTCTCGCAGAAATAATTCCAGATTGATACAATAGCTCCAGGGCAAAGTTAGAAATAAAAAGTAACTTATAACTAAGTTTCAGATCTTAGTATTGTCCTAACTTAAGCCTATAGCGCTATACTTAACTTAAAACCTTCCTGAAAAGAGTGAACTTAGCCGAATTTTTTTTGTTTCTAACCAAATATTATAGCAATCCGCCCATAGGTTGCGACAAATCAAAAAGTAGATAAAAAAGTTGAAACTCTTACCTTTTAACTGTTGCCTGTTGCTTGTTTCCTAAAAAGCAGTAAGATTTTTGCCACAAATAAAATAGGATTGCTATATCTATAAAATTATCCTCTACTATTTCCCTCTTTTTCATTCTTTTAAAGATTATGAAAACAGCATTAATTTCAGGAATCTCTGGTCAAGACGGTTCCTACTTAGCTCAATTATTACTAGAAAAAGGTTACAACGTTTGTGGTACTTCCAGAGATGCTCAAATGTCTACTTTTAACAACTTATCCTATTTAGGTATTCGTAACCAAATAAAGTTAGACTCCATGTCTTTAAATGACTTTAGAAGTGTATTACAAGTATTAACTAAATATCAACCGGATGAAATCTATAATCTAGCTGGTCAAAGTTCGGTAGGTCTATCCTTTCAGCAACCTGTAGAAACATTAGAGAGTATCGCTACTGGCACCTTAAATTTATTAGAAGCAATTCGTTTTATTGGAGCAAAAATTAAATTATATAATGCTAGTTCTAGTGAATGTTTTGGAGATCTAGGTGGTCAACCTGCTACAGAAATTACTCCATTTCGTCCTAGAAGTCCTTATGCTGTTGCTAAATCTGCAGCTTTTTGGGAAGTTGCAAATTATCGAGAAGCTTATAATTTATTTGCTTGTTCTGGTATTTTATTTAACCACGAATCTACCCTCAGACCTCAACGTTTTGTTACTCAAAAAATTGCCTCAGTTGTTTGTAAAATTGCTAAAGGTAGTAACGAGAAATTACATTTAGGCAATATTTCAGTACAAAGAGATTGGGGTTGGGCACCAGAATATGTAAAAGCAATGTTTTTAATGTTGCAGCAAGATGAACCAGATGATTATATAATCGCCACAGGAGAAACTTATTCTTTGCAGGATTTTGTATTAGAAGCTTTTACTTCTGTAGGATTAGATTGGCAAGATCATGTAGAGATAGATCAGAGTTTATATCGCCCTACTGATATTTCTGTGGGTAGGGCAAATCCAATTAAAGCAGAACAAAAATTAGGATGGAAAGCAAATTATAAAATGCCAGATGTTGTGCGGATGATGGTTAAGGAGAGAATGGCTAATTTAGAAATTATTGGAAGTAGTAATAAATAAAATAATCATCGCTCTTCAGACTCATAAAATCAAGCAGCAAAAGCACTATTTTTGAAAATAATTTAGGTTGGCTATATTTATGTTTATGTGGATAAAAATCGAGTTATAAAAAATTAAGTTTTCCCTAGATTAGAGTTACCAGTTAAGTCTTTAATAGAGGTAAATATAGCTGAGGTATTAAATCTACTTTCACAATAATTAGTTCATAAAACTAAAAAATTGTCAGTAAATTTAATAGTTAATTAGCATTGTTCAAAAACTAGGGTATAGAGGGGATAGCTTCTACAATAATTCTAAACTATTGCATTTTAGACCACGACAAAAAAACCTAGTACATTTATAAAATTAAAATCCTTGACTACCAATAGTTTTGACTTGAGAAAATAGCCGAAAGCTTAAAACTATAGATATACTTAAATTTTGCCAATATCTCTATTATGATAATTATGAAGTTTTACAAAAGTTTATAAAATGAACCTAACTATATCAAACCCAACTTCAGAAAATCAGCTAGACCAGTATACCTGGACTTGGAAAACCCATAATATCCAATATATAATCATGGGAACTGGACAACCTTTACTATTAATCCATGGTTTTGGTGCATCCATAAGTCACTGGCGTAATAATATCCCTTCCCTCTCTGCGGCTGGTTACCAAGTATTTGCCCTCGACTTATTGGGATTTGGAGCATCTTCAAAGCCTCCCATAGATTATTCAATGGAACTCTGGCAACAACTAATATACGACTTTTGGAGCGAACATATTCAGCAACCCACTATTTTTGTGGGCAACTCAATAGGGGCATTACTCAGCCTAATGATACTAGCAGATTATCCAGAAATTTCCACAGGAGGAATTCTCATCAATTGTGCAGGGGGTCTAAACCATCGACCTCAAGAATTAAATCCACCTTTAAGATTCATCATGGGGATGTTTACCAAATTAGTAACCTCCCCAGCCTTGGGGCCATTTATTTTCAACCAAATCCGTCAAAAACATCGTATCCGTAATACTCTCAAACAAGTCTATATAAACAAAGAAGCTGTCACAGAAGAATTAGTAGAAATAATCCATCGTCCCTCTTGCGATACTGGAGCCCAAAAAGTTTTTGCTTCAATTCTTACGGCACCTGCTGGACCTCATCCCTCAGAATTGTTACTAAAAATCAAAGCACCATTGTTAGTTATTTGGGGAGAAAACGACCCTTGGACACCAATATCTGGTGCCAAAATTTATCAAGACTTAGCAGGCAAAGGTGGATCTATTCAATTTGAACCCATACCAAACACAGGTCATTGTGCCCACGATGAAAGACCCACAATAGTTAACTCTTTGATATTAGATTGGTTAGCTAAACAGTTAAACTCTTAATCTGCAAGACTTTTAAGATTAATAAAAAAAAATCTATCAAGAATAGTGACAAAATCAACTTAGTAAGTTAGACTAAGTTTCGTGTGAGGAGCGAAAACAGAGAGAGTATCGAGACGAAACACGGCCAGTCGTCGATACTCTTTCTGAATAGTTATTCTGTTAAAAGTCTCTAGTAAAATTCAGACACTATTTTTGTGTCGTCTCTCTATTTTAATTGGTGTTGAGGAGTATTAAAAAGCGGCCATTTTTAATGACCGCTTTTTATAATTTTATAGGACTTACGCAAAGGCACTATGTATAGTGGCAATATCTTGAAAATGATAATTTTTGCACCATATATAGCGGTACTGCGTAAGTCCTGATTTTAATTAATTTTGATATGTCTATCGGGGATTATAGCTTTCTAACTCTGTTGGCATCCAGTCAGTAGTGATATATATGTGCCCTAACTCCTTACCCTGATAACTTCTTTTTGCAAACCGCCACCCAGGTTCAAGAATAATCTTAGTCATTCCATTTGCCAAACCATAAGTTTTACCAATAAGTAGTCGTGGTGCATTAGAATCAATACGAGAAATACCCATCAGCCGTATATCACCCCCACTCATTTGTAAAGAGAGAGCATAGTCAAGAGCTAGATCCGTACCTGCCATTCGGATCGAATAACCATTACTGTCAGTGGCTCGCCCACAAATACCTGTAAAATTGAAATTTAGTAACAGGGGATCGACCAACGTAGGACGATCACCACTTTCACTCCAGCATTGTCTGGCATCTGTTTTCTGCTCTAAGATTAGTAACTGTGGCCCAAAATCACGGGGAATTGCAATTGCAACATATCTAGATTGGTCAACTTCTTTTTGGTCAAACAAATTTGCCTTTGCGGGAATAATAGAACATAAAGTTAATAAACCTAGAGTTGTAAGTGCTGCTATAGACTGCTTTAAAAAAGTTTTCATCTGTCTGGCTTTGTCTAATTTTATATATTTGAGAATGTTGTAAATTTTAGGGAATTTTAGAACTCATTTTCATACTCATCCTAAGTATTTGTCAAATCCTATTTAGTATAAATCCTCTCTTTTCGAGAATATTTTGTTTTTTTAACTTTCTGAGGTCTTTAAGATTTAAATGTTAGAATCGGTTTCGATTTAAAACTATGATTTATTTGACCAGGTGAAGAGTATAACTTGGGGTAGGCAATTCGGCCATTCTACTTCTCAAACAAGGGATATAGCTGTCGCACTTGCTGAACCTTTCATATGGCCAAAAGCCGAAACACCAACCCTATTCTTTGAGCAAAAGTATTTTTCAGGGGGTGTGAGACAACATAACTTGTTAGGGAAAAAAAAGAAAAACATTTTAATTCACAAAATGCCTTTTAAGGTCTATTTTCTGGATTAGACCCAACTTTTAGTAGTTGCCTGGGCGTACAGACTTCGAGTGCAGTTAAAAAAATAAATTTCAGTATTTCAAGCTGAAGGCTGTAGATAGAGTTACCGAAAAATTCAGTTTAAAGCCTCCCCATAAACGGGCGACTTTTTAGTTGATTTTTTTTCACAGGTTATGTTATTGTGCTTTTTAGTTTACAGGAAGAAATATATTAGTCGCGGGTGGGCAATCCAAGACTTTAAACGGACAGGTCAGCCAGTATAAGACTACTGCAAAAGTAGCAGTAGCCTATGAGATATTAATCCGCCGAGGGGCTATGGCTCGGTAGGAGTATTCGTGTCTTTAGGCTAGGGAGGATGTCAACAATAACTGATAATCTATAACTGAAATGGGCTATTCTCCCGCGATCTAAAGATTCTAACGGGAGTCATCTAGCATCATTTATAAATCTTTACTGTCATTTTCCTGAATAATTGTTTCTTGTTTTGTCCACTCTTGTTGTTCGTGTTTTTGAGTTTTCATCCTCAATCTAACTGAATTAGCATGAGAAGGTAAACCCTCAGCTGTGGCCAATATGTCTATAGCAGAAGCAACCTTTTGTAAAGCATTAGGAGAATATTGGACCAAACTAGAATGCTTCATAAAAGTTTCTACTCCCAGTGCTGAAGCATAACGAGCAGCACCAGAGGTCGGCAAAGTATGATTAGGCCCGGCCAAATAGTCTCCCACAGCTTCCGGAGTCGAATAACCAAGGAAAATAGCACCAGCATGGCGAATGTTTTCCAGTAGTTCCCAAGGATCTGAAACTTCCAGTTCCAAGTGTTCTGGAGCAAATTGATTAGAAAGTTCAATAGCATTTTCTAGAGATCCAACAACCACCACCAGACCATAATGGGCAATAGCCTTTTCTGTCAAAGTGCGACGTGGGTGATCTTGGAGTTGTCGTTCCACCTCTACCACCACCTGACGTGCTAGTGCTGAATCTGTAGTCAATAGAATAGCAGCAGCCAAAGAATCATGTTCCGCTTGAGCCAACATATCTGCTGCCAGATAAACTGGATTCGCCTCAGAATCTGCTATAATGAGCACCTCGGAAGGCCCAGCTAAAGAATCAATGCCTACTGTACCATAAACAATTTTCTTTGCCAAAGTTACATAGATATTGCCAGGCCCAGTAATGACATCCACTTTTGGAATACTTTCTGTGCCATAAGCCAGAGCAGCTATTGCTTGAGCACCTCCTATTTTATAAATTTCTTGAATACCTGCTTCTTGCGCAGCCACTAGTACCGCAGGATTAATTTTTTTTCCTTGAGCTGGTGGCGTTACCATAATAATCTTGGGGACTTTAGCTACTTGAGCAGGAATGGCACTCATCAAAACTGTACTAGGATAAGCAGCCTGGCCACCAGGAACATAAAGTCCAGCTCTATCTACCGGAGTATAACGTTTGCCCAAGACCACTTCATCATTACCAAACTGAACCCAAGAACTAGGAACTCGTTGTCGGTGAAAAGCTTCTATCTGTTTAGCAGCCAAACGAATAGAACTTAATAAGTCCTTATTTACTTGCTGATAGGCCGCATCTAACTCAGAACCACTTATCTTTAACTCTTCTGAAGTCAAGGTGATATGGTCAAACTCAGAGGTATAGTGTAGTAGAGCTTCATCACCTTGTTCCCTAACGGAGCGCAAAATTTCTCGCACCGTTGTTTCTTTATGAATAGCCATATCATTGTGGGTACGCTCTGTGATCCGTTTTAATTCAGCTTGTGCCTCAACCCACTGAGTAATTATTCGCAGCATAGAGATTAGGAATGCCAACTAAAAAATAAAGTTCGCCAGTAGAGGGTAGTTTGAGAACCAAAAGAGTTGGATTAACCTTAAAACTATCTATCTATAACGAGAAATAAAATCCCTGATCATTGTCAATTGTCTTGTAATGATCGTGATTTGATCTAGGAGTAAAAGTCAAATAATTCTTTCAGTTTCCAAATAACCCATTACCTTTTGTTATAGCGTGAAGTCATAACACTGGCATCTTTAATAGTTTTTGACATCTTTAAGACTTACCCCGTACCCCCAATTTCTAGGAAAAATCGTTGTTTTTAACAAAATAGCAATCCTATTTTTAGGTTGTCCATTTGGGCCATGACTAATGGGCAAGAGTTTGATAGTTGATTTATAAATTGTTGAATTTTTACAACCTATAGGTGCATGGCTACAGACATCTACTAAAAAATAGGGTTCTGTGCTGGCCTGTAATGGTCCAGGTTTCAGTTACCATTAACCATCGAGATTGATGCTAAACAAAACCAGTCCCATGGCAATAGGGGTTAAAGGAGTCTAGAGTCTAGGTATATATTTTGAGTTTGATGTAAATGCCAAAGAATATCTTGCATGCTGAGAAAGTCAATGTTATTATAGAATGATATTTTGTATAGTGAGCTAATAGTGACTAAGGATCCGTATAGGTAACCCAAAATTATGTGCGAAATAAAGGACATCGGGAGGATGTCAAAACTTCTAAATTTGGATATAAAGTAAATCATGGCCAATATTAAGTCTGCTATTAAACGAATCCAAGTTGCTGAACGCAACCGTCTGCGGAATAAAAGTTATAAATCTGCAGTTAAAACTTTGATAAAAAAATACTTCGCTTCTGTTGAAAACTATGCCTCCAATCCTACAGAGGAATTAAAGATAGAAGTTAAACAGCGAATGGCAAAAGCTTACAGTAAAATAGATAAAGCTGTGAAATGTGGTGTTTTACATAAAAATAATGGTTCTCGCAAAAAGGCTAGGTTAGTGAGATTTTACCGAAAAATTGGGCTTAAAGCCTCGCCCTTCTAGGACGACTTTAAGGAAAAGCGGAAAAATATGGTCATGATTTCAGAGTGATAAGCCGTTGGGAGCCCACATCTCAAATTTGCTCTTGTTGTGGATTTAAAGGTGGAAAATTAGATTTATCAATATCCTGAAGTGGGAATGTTTTAATTGTGGTGCTAAACATGTTCGCGTAGGGTCAGATCTTTCTATCGCTTTGGAAAATGCAGCAAGAAATATATTAGTCGCGGGTGGGCATACCGAGACTTTAAACGGACAGGCCGATAAGCAGCCAGACTACTGCCAAAGTAGCAGCAGCCTGTGAGATGTTAACCTGCCGAGGATATACGGCCCGGCTGTTTCCTCATGCCTTTAGGCCGGGGAGGGTGTCACAAGAGACATTTAACTAGTGGCAAAAGTAAGCCAGAGTCCGGGGTGACAGATAGCCTTCTAGCTTCCTAACTGAATAATTGCCTAGTTATAACAAGTCATTATCATTGACTCAGTTCCCAAAAAGCTTTCAATAAAGAAAGGCACCCTTGTCTGATGGAGTAGCATTGTGGTGTGTCGGGATAAAGACCCAGTTATAAATAAGTACAAAACACAGGGAGGTAAGCAATTCCGTGAAAGCATATAGGTATCAAGACAAGTTCAATTAAATATCAACAAATACAGATAGGTATAGTCAAATCTGTAATAATCTTCACAGGGCAATAATAAGATGGATTATTACATCCATACAGCTAGTAGATTTATTGTAAATCAACTATTGGGGCGTAGGGTAAATCATTTAATAAAAGTGGCTGGTAATTCCATCAAAGATGGAAAGTTCCTAGAGATTCTTGTAGTTAGCCCTGTGGGGTTTAAGCTAGGTGTTGCTTAAGTGGATCTGTCTATAAAATTATTAACTATCCAAACAGTATACCAAAACTAGTACAGGAGAAGCTCACCCCAACTTTACAGTATGGATTAGTAGTATGTCATAACCTCCAAGTTGTTTCCAGTGATAGCTAGCAGATGTGGAAAAACCCAGTTTTAACTCGTTAAAAATCCCCGTAATTTAAGTCTGGGGTGTAGTAAAATTAACTATAAAAGCCAAATGCAGCTAATTGATACTCATGTCCACATCAACTTTGATGTATTCAATTCTGACTTGGAAGAAGTTCGTAAACGCTGGGAAGAAGCAGGAGTAGTTCACCTAGTTCACTCCTGTGTTGGACCAGATGAGTTCCTTTCTATAAAAGCCATAGCAGATAGCTTTCCAGAACTTTCTTATGCGGTTGGCTTACATCCTTTAGATGCTCATAAGTGGACATCTACTACTGCTAATCAAATCCAAAACTTTGCGACATCTGACCCTAGAGTAGTAGCTATAGGTGAAACAGGATTAGATTTTTACAAAGCGGATAATCAAAAGCAGCAAAAATTTGTTTTCAAACAGCAATTAACTATAGCTCAAGAACTTGACAAGCCATTGATTATTCATTGTCGTGATGCAGCTAACTCAATGGCAGAGGTTTTATATGATTTTCAAGCAGATAAAAGGCCTATTAGAGGGGTTATGCACTGCTGGGGAGGTACTCCAGAAGAAACTAAAGTATTTTTAGACCTTGGATTTTATATTAGCTTTAGTGGAATTGTGACATTTAAAAGTGCTACACAAATTCAAGAATCAGCGAAAATAGTACCTGATGATCGCTTGTTAGTAGAAACAGATTGTCCATTTCTCGCGCCAGTGCCAAAGCGGGGCAAACGCAACGAACCTGCTTATGTAAAATATGTGGCCGAAAAA
Source organism: Trichodesmium sp. MAG_R02 (assembly GCA_023356605.1). Taxonomy (GTDB): domain Bacteria; phylum Cyanobacteriota; class Cyanobacteriia; order Cyanobacteriales; family Microcoleaceae; genus Trichodesmium. The sequence goes on from JAKQYE010000024.1 coordinate 24,334, forward strand.
GTTGCGGAACTCAGGGGTGTTACATTAGAAAGTCTGGCAGGACAAACTAGTAAAAATGCTTGCCAATTGTTTGGCTTTTCTGTTCATTCTCGATAACCCAGCTCCATTTATTTTAGAGGAGTAGGTTAATGATTGAATTGTGACTATCGTATTGATAAATGAGTGGGAAACTAGATTGCCATTTTCATAGCAGTAACAACTATCGTATATATAATCTCTCGTGGTAGGCGACTTACCGAAAAATTGGATTTAAAGCCTCGCCCATAAGCGGGCTACTTTTTAGTTGATTTTTTCCCACAGGTTATGTTATTATATCTTATTAGTCTAAAAGTCATTCTATGAAGGCAAGATTTAAGTACCGTATATATCCAACATTGGGACAAAAACACCGATTAGCAAGGCTCGTAGGTTGTGTCCGTGTATTCTGGAATGATAGTCTAGCTTGCTGTCAGGAAAAGTATAAACTAGGAAAGAAAAAAACAACTAATTCTGAACTACAAAAACAGTTTATTACTCTGGCCAAAAATACTGAGGATAGAGTTTGGCTTTCAGTTGTTTCTGCCATACCATTGCAGCAATCTTTAAACGATTTGAACCAAGCTTATCAAAACTTTTTTAAATCAACTCAAGGCAACAGAAAAGTTAAACCTATAAGAGCTCCTAAATCTAAAAGTAGAATGTCATTGCCGACAGCTAGATTTACAAAGGGTGGATTTAAAGTTGGTCAGCATAAAGTTTACTTAGGGACAATAGGAAAGCTGAAAATTGTGTGGTCAAGGGAACTACCTGCTACTCCATCATCAGTAACAGTAATTAAAGATTCAGCTAATCGATACTTTCTAAGTTTTGTAGTAGAAGTTTTGCCCGAAGTATTGCCTAAAACTGATAATTTAGTAGGTAATTATTTAGGAGTTAAAACTTTTGTGACTGTAGGGACGTTGCATGGAACGTCTCTACGCGGTAAAAAGATTGATGCACCAAAACCACTAAGGAAACGAATTAAGAAGTACCGAAAACTAAGTAAGTCATTATTAAAAAAAACTAAGGGTTCTAAACAATATGAAAAAGCTAGACTGAAAATAGCTAAATTTCATGCCAAACTGAAAGACACAAGGATAGATTTTCTACACAAATTATCTACTGAAATAATTCGTGAAAACCAAACAATTGTTTTAGAGGATTTGAACGTTTCTGGGATGGTTAAGAATCGGAAATTATCAAGAGCTATTTCGGATTTAGACTGGAGAACATTCAGAACGTTTATAGAAGGAAAAGCGGAAAAATATGGTCATGATTTTAGAGTGATAAGCCGTTGGGAGCCCACATCTCAAATTTGCTTTTGTTGTGGATTTAAAGGTGGAAAATTAGATTTATCAATATCCTGAAGTGGGAATGTTTTAATTGTGGTGCTAAACATGTTCGCGTAGGGTCAGGTCGTTCTATCGCTTTGGAAAATGCAGCAAGAAATATATTAGTCGCAGGTGGGCATACCGAGACTTTAAACGGACAGGTCGCTAAGCAGCCAGACTATTGCCAAAGTAGCAGCAGACCCTGAGATGTCAACCCGCATCGGAGCTACGGCTCGGTAGTAAACCCAGTGCCTTTAGGCCGGGGATGATGTCAACAGATTAAAGTTTTAATTGATCATAACTTCAGATATTAAATGTAAGTGCTGTAGAGTGGATATAGTCAAAATTATATCCTTCAGAAATTAATCTTTTAACTACCTTGTAAGTAATATAAGTAGATAAATTTGCTAGATAAAAATATTTTTTTTTGCCTCTGATTTTTAATAAACCGCTAACCCAATTGATATCAAAAAGTTGAAAAAATTAAATAATGATTTGTATTCATTACAAGTTCAGTGAGTATAATCAGGATATTTTTAGTTGTTGTAATACAAAATAAGGAGAAAATTTTTATAAAATTAGAATATATTCAAAAATCAAAAACTAGAAATAGATATGAGTAACCTGTGTGTGGAAAAACTACCCGAAAAACACTATCCCCGAAACAATTAGGTGCCTATACATAATTGATTATACAAAGCAAGACAGAGTAAGCATTTCAGCTTTTAAAAAGTGTAATTTATTGTTGTTTAGTTGCTGATTGTAGCAAAAGGAGGAGTGAAGTCTGAGTTATGATTTGGTAATAGATGCAATTTACAGCATAATTTTTACTGGTGAAAATCACATTTACATCAGTCAAACTATAAACTGTTAATTACTAGAAATAAGCTTAATGGAGAAAAATTTACTTGTCTATAAAATTTGTCAATACATAGCAGATTTCATCTTAATGATTTATAGCTGTGGAAGGCAGGATGCTTGTAAGACAAAGGTTTTATTATTAAAATTTGTTCCTCACAAGGTCTTGGAATATGCTGTCATAGTTAATTAATTTGTGGAATATTAATCCATGATTGTTTACTATAAAAATCTACCCGTAAAAAACTGCTCCCCTACTAGTAGGATTCTCAAGAATGACTCATCAAAAATTAAACATTAACACCTATAGTAACCTGCAAATTTTCAATATGCCCGATCTGATTGAAATTCAGAGGGCTAGCTTTCGCTGGTTTCTAGAATATGGACTAATAGAAGAGCTAGATAGCTATTCCCCAATTACAGATTATACAGGCAAGCTAGAACTTCACTTTATTGCCAAAAATTATAAACTCAAACAACCAAAATATAGTGTAGAAGAATCTAAACGCCGAGACAGCAGCTATGCAGTGCAAATGTATGTTCCCACTCGCTTAGTTAATAAAGAAACTGGGGAAATAAAAGAACAAGAAGTATTTATTGGAGACCTACCCCTAATGACAGATAGGGGAACATTTATTATCAATGGAGCTGAAAGGGTAATTGTTAATCAGATAGTTCGCTCTCCAGGGGTTTATTATAAATCTGAGACTGATAAGAGTGGGCGACGCACATATAATGCTAGTTTAATTCCTAACCGAGGTGCATGGCTAAAATTTGAGACAGATAAAAATGACTTAGTTTGGGTGAGAATAGATAAAACTCGTAAACTTTCTGCTCAAGTATTACTTAAGGCTTTGGGATTAGGAGACAGTGAAATTTTCGATTCCTTGAGGCATCCGGATTATTTCCAAAAAACTATAGAAAAAGAAGGACAATATGGAGAAGAAGAAGCTTTATTGGAACTATATCGGAAACTACGCCCTGGGGAACCACCTACTATAACTGGTGGGGAACAACTACTCCATAGTCGATTCTTTGACCAAAAAAGATATGACCTAGGGCAAGTAGGACGATATAAACTTAATAACAAATTAAGGTTAAACTTACCGAATACACTACGAGTATTAACTAAAGAGGATATATTAGCTTCGATTGACTATTTGATTAATTTGGAGTACGACATTGGTCAGACAGATGATATTGACCATTTAGGGAACCGACGAGTCAGAAGTGTGGGAGAACTGCTGCAAAATCAGATCAGAGTAGGGTTAAACCGTTTAGAGCGAATTATTCGGGAGCGAATGACTGTATCCGAAGCAGAGATATTAACTCCAACGTCGCTGGTTAACCCAAAACCATTAGTAGCAGCTATCAAAGAGTTCTTTGGTTCATCTCAGTTGTCCCAATTTATGGATCAAACAAACCCATTGGCGGAGCTGACCCACAAAAGACGAATATCAGCTTTGGGGCCTGGGGGATTAACTAGAGAAAGAGCTGGATTTGCTGTCCGAGATATCCATCCTTCTCACTATGGCAGGATTTGCCCTATTGAAACACCAGAAGGCCCAAATGCTGGATTGATTGGTTCTCTGGCTAATCACGCTAAAGTCAATAGTTATGGATTCATAGAAACTCCCTATTATCCTGTAGAAAATGGTCGGGTGTTGCGCGATCGCACCCCAATATATATGACAGCAGATGCAGAGGATGATTTGCGAGTAGCCCCTGGAGATATTATGACTGATGCAGAAGGGAAGATTTTGGGGGATATTGTACCAGTACGTTATCGACAAGACTTTACTACTACCAGTCCTCAACAAGTAGATTATGTAGCAGTTTCTCCAGTGCAAGTTGTTTCTGTGGCTACATCATTAATTCCATTTTTGGAACATGATGATGCTAACCGAGCGCTTATGGGTTCTAACATGCAGCGACAGGCAGTGCCATTGTTAAATCCAGATAGACCTCTTGTAGGAACAGGTTTAGAAGCTCAAGCTGCCCGGGACTCTGGTATGGTGGTCATTACTCGGACAGATGGAGAAGTTAGCTATGTAGATTCAACTAAGATATCTGTCGTTGATAAGGAGGGCAAGGAAATAAACTACCCACTATGTAAATATCAACGGTCTAACCAAGACACTTGCTTAAACCAAAGACCTCTGGTTTTTGAGGGAGACCAAGTAGTTGCAGGCCAGGTATTAGCTGATGGTTCCTCTACTGAAGGGGCTGAGTTAGCTTTGGGACAAAATGTTCTAGTAGCTTATATGCCTTGGGAAGGTTATAATTATGAGGATGCGATTCTGATTAGTGAGCGCTTAGTATATGATGATGTTTATACGTCTATTCATATTGAAAAGTTTGAAATTGAGGCTCGACAGACAAAGTTAGGGCCAGAAGAAATTACCAGAGAAATTCCAAATGTTGGAGAAGATGGCCTGCGGAACTTGGACGAGCAGGGGATTATTCGTGTTGGTGCCTGGGTACAATCTGGAGATATTCTGGTAGGTAAGGTTACCCCTAAAGGAGAATCTGACCAACCCCCAGAGGAAAAACTATTGCGGGCAATTTTTGGAGAGAAAGCAAGGGATGTACGAGATAATTCTTTACGAGTACCTAATGGTGAAAAAGGTCGTATTGTTGATGTCCGAGTATTTACTAGGGAAAAAGGAGATGAACTACCACCGGGAGCTAATATGGTGGTCAGGGTTTATGTAGCTCAAAAGCGGAAGATTCAGGTGGGGGATAAAGTAGCGGGACGACATGGGAATAAGGGTATTATTTCAAGAATTTTACCTATTGAGGATATGCCTTATTTGCCTGACGGTACTCCCATAGATGTGGTGTTAAATCCATTGGGAGTACCTTCCCGGATGAATGTAGGACAGATTTTTGAGTGTTTGTTAGGATGGGCAGGCCAAATTTTGAATGTGCGGTTTAAGTGCGTACCTTTTGATGAGATGCATGGTCCTGAGAAATCAAGGGAAACAGTGCATTTAATGTTACGATTAGCTAGAGATAATTCTGGTAAAGATTGGGCATTTGATGAGAAGCATCCAGGAAAGATTTGGGTGTTTGATGGGCGGACTGGAGAAAGGTTTGATCGCCCAGTGACTGTGGGAATTGCTTATATGTTGAAGCTGGTTCACTTGGTTGATGATAAGATTCATGCTCGGTCCACAGGGCCTTATTCTTTGGTGACACAGCAACCTTTGGGTGGTAAAGCACAACAAGGTGGTCAGCGCTTTGGGGAAATGGAAGTATGGGCATTAGAAGCTTTTGGTGCTGCTTATACTTTACAAGAATTGTTGACTGTGAAATCTGATGATATGCAGGGTCGGAATGAGGCGCTAAATGCAATTGTGAAAGGAAAGGCAATTCCACGAGCTGGTACTCCTGAGTCTTTTAAGGTATTGATGAGAGAGTTACAGTCTTTATGTTTGGATATAGCAGCTCATAAAGTAGAAACTATCGATGATGGTACGACTCAGGATGTGGAAGTTGATTTAATGGCAGATTTGCCAGGAAAGAGAACACCATCGCGTCCTGTATATGAATCATTATCAACTGAAGGAAATGAGGAATAGAAGCAGGAATTAGGGAGTTGTTATGCCATTTCACGAAAGTTAAAAATAATATTTTATTAGCTCAAAACTTTGATGCTCTAAGTAATTTCAGGAAATTATTTGATCTTTAAAGTTGGAGGCTATTTGTGATATCATAAGACGTGAATTGGTATTAGAAATCTGAAGTAGTACTGAGATTCAGTCATTAGTAATTGGTTTCTCATGTATAATGATAAATTAAAACCCCTATTAACACGCACTATTAATTTTTCAAATATATTATCTTTGAATTTTTAGCAAATAGCTAAATGCTATTTGCAGAGCATTGGGTAAGTAAGGGCTGATAGACATCTCCATAAAAGAGGGAATAGGGGGATAAAATTAATTATTTCTGTAGGATAATTGATTTGGTTTTTTATTGTTGGAGATGTCTAATAGCTAGTTAATCAAATTGACTAAATAATATGTTCAATAGCCATCCTTTTATAGCAGAAGTCAGAAGTTAAATTCTTGCTGTAACTATATTTAAAAGTCTCAAATCCTGTGCTAGGGACTGTTATAAGGAGAAAAAACAAACCTCAGTATTTCTAGTCTGCACCCTTAGTGGTCGGTACTGTTAATCAAACCCCGACCCAGAAGGTTAAGTGATAACTAATAACTGATAACTGATAACTAATAACTGAAATGCCAAAACTTGAACAAAAATTCGATTATGTGAAAATTGGGTTAGCTTCTTCAGACAGAATTCGTGGATGGGGAGAAAGGACCTTACCAAATGGTACTGTGGTAGGAGAGGTAACTAAACCAGAGACTATCAATTACCGGACTTTAAAACCAGAAATGGATGGGTTGTTTTGTGAACGTATTTTTGGTCCGGCGAAAGATTGGGAATGTCATTGTGGAAAGTATAAGCGAGTCCGACATCGGGGAATTGTTTGTGAAAGATGTGGAGTGGAAGTAACCGAGTCACGGGTACGCCGTCACCGTATGGGACATATTAAGTTGGCAGCACCAGTAACTCATGTTTGGTATCTCAAAGGTATTCCGAGTTATATGGCAATTTTGTTAGATATGCCATTGCGGGATGTGGAACAAATTGTTTACTTTAATGCTTATGTGGTGTTGGAACCAGGAAATCATGAAAGTTTAAGTTATAAACAACTGTTAACGGAAGATGTTTGGCTAGAAATTGAAGACCAAATTTATAGTGAAGATTCAGAAATAATGGGGGTTGATGTTGGTATTGGTGCTGAAGCCTTGCAGATTTTATTGGCAAATCTTGATCTAGAAGTGGAAGCGGAAAAATTACGGGAAGAAATTGCTAATTCTAAAGGTCAAAAACGAGCGAAGTTAATCAAGCGTTTGCGGGTTATTGATAACTTTATTGCTACGGGTTCAAGACCAGAATGGATGGTTTTGGATGCAATTCCTGTTATCCCGCCGGATCTCCGCCCGATGGTGCAGCTAGATGGGGGCAGGTTTGCAACTAGTGATTTGAATGACCTTTACCGACGAGTAATTAATAGGAATAATCGTTTGGCAAGGTTACAGGAAATATTGGCTCCAGAGATTATTATCCGCAACGAAAAACGGATGTTGCAAGAAGCGGTTGATGCTTTGATTGATAATGGTCGCCGGGGTAGAACTGTGGTAGGTGCAAATAACAGACCTCTAAAATCTTTGAGCGATATTATTGAAGGAAAACAGGGTCGTTTTCGGCAAAACTTGTTGGGTAAACGGGTTGATTATTCAGGGAGATCGGTAATTGTTGTTGGACCTAAATTAGCTATTAATCAATGTGGTTTACCACGAGAAATGGCTATTGAGTTGTTTCAACCATTTGTGATCCATCGGTTAATTCGTCAGGGGTTAGTCAACAATATTAAGGCTGCTAAAAAACTCATTCAAAAAGGAGATCCGAATGTCTGGGACGTACTAGAAGAAGTTATAGATGGCCATCCAGTGATGTTAAACCGTGCTCCAACTTTGCATAGATTAGGGATTCAAGCTTTTGAACCTATTTTAGTCGAGGGTCGAGCAATTCAATTGCATCCTTTGGTTTGTCCGGCATTTAATGCTGATTTTGATGGAGACCAAATGGCAGTTCATGTGCCGCTGTCCTTGGAGTCGCAAACGGAGGCAAGGTTATTGATGTTGGCATCAAATAATGTTTTGTCTCCAGCGACTGGTCGCCCAATTATTACACCTTCTCAAGATATGGTATTGGGTTGTTATTATCTAACAGCGGAAAACCATAAACTCCAAGGTGGTAAAGAACTTTATTTTGCTAACCCTGATGATGTAGTTTTAGCTTATCAACAAGGTCAGATAGAGTTGCATACTTATGTGTATTTGAGGTTAGCTCCTGAGGTAGAGGTTGAAACTGATAAACCAGAAGAAATGCCTCCTGATATGCAACAGGTATCTGATGAACTAGTGGTTAAGACTTATTGGATGCCATTGGATAGTAATATATTGCCTGATACTTTGGGAGATTTGAAATCAGAGCAAACTTTAGAAAATGGGGAGGTGGTGAAGGCTTATCATCTGTATAAAATCCATTATAGTCAAGACGGAAAGATTGATAAGGTTTATATTAAATCTCGCCAAGTTCGGCAGAGCAATGGAATAATGACTACACAGTTTGTGGTGACAACGCCTGGTAGAATAATTCTAAATCAAACAATTCAAAGTGTGCTTTAGTTCAGGGTAAGATTTACATACCCAAACTTGAAGGTGAAGTCTGGTTTATTGTCCTGACTATTGTTGTTCAATCACTTTCCTCAAAGATGTTTGATACTTAACTCCATAGGGAATAGGGAAGATGTTGTCAGCAACCTCTCTACTCCCTGTCAATTAACAAATAAAGGTAAAAAAAGATGATTTTCTATAATAGAGTTATCAACAAGGGTCAACTGAAAAAGCTAATTTCTTGGTCTTTTAATAATTATGGTACGGCAAGAACTGCACAGATAGCAAATAATTTGAAAGATTTAGGATTTCGTTACGCAACAAAGGCAGGAGTTTCTATTAGTGTAGATGACTTACAAGTACCTCCTTCTAAACGAAAACTTTTAGACGAAGCAGAGCAGGAAATTCGCGATACAACTGAGCGTTATACCAAAGGAAAAATTACGGAGGTAGAACGCTTTCAAAAGGTAATTGATACTTGGAATAGTACCAGTGAAAATCTTAAAGATGAAGTAGTTCGTAACTTTCGAGCAACTGATCCCCTGAACTCAGTTTATATGATGGCATTTTCTGGAGCACGGGGTAATATCTCTCAGGTGCGCCAACTGGTTGGAATGCGTGGTTTGATGGCAGATCCACAGGGGGAAATTATTGATTTGCCAATTAAGACTAATTTCCGGGAGGGTTTAACTGTAACCGAGTATATTATCTCTTCTTATGGTGCGCGCAAAGGTTTAGTTGATACAGCATTGAGAACTGCTGATTCTGGTTATTTGACTCGCCGTTTGGTTGATGTTTCTCAAGATGTAATAGTTAGAGAAGCCGACTGTGGTACGAAGCGAGGAGTGATGGTGGCGAGTATGAAAGATGGCGATCGCGTTTTAATTCCAGTTAAGGATAGACTGTTAGGAAGAGTTTTAGCTGGCGATGTTAAGCATCCAGAAACAGGGGAAATTGTTAGTAGTGACAATATTCTAGCAGTAAAAAATCAAGTCTTGACAGAGGAGTTGGCCAAAGCAATAGGTAAGGCAGGTGTTGAAAAGGTGTTTGTGCGATCGCCTTTGACTTGTGAATCACCGCGCTCTGTCTGTCAAACTTGCTATGGGTGGAGTCTCGCCCATGGTCATATGGTTGATATGGGAGAAGCTATCGGGATCATTGCTGCTCAGTCTATTGGGGAACCCGGTACGCAATTAACTATGCGGACCTTCCATACTGGAGGTGTGTTTACTGGGGAAGTTGCCCGTCAATTTGTAGCGTCTTTTGCAGGTGTAGTGAAGTATCCATCTCATGTGCGTACGAGGTCATTCCGAACTCGTCATGGGGATGAAGCAATGATTGCAGAGAATAATTTCGATATAGTAATATTAGGAGTTGATGGCCGTAAAGAAGCTATACCCATTGCTCAAGGTTCTATTTTGATGGTCCAAAATAACCAGGAGGTATCAGCAGGAACAGTTTTAGCAGAAGTACAAAAAGTAGGTCAGGTGAGAAAAACAACTGAGAAGGTAACAAAAGAAGTTGCTTCAGACCTAGCAGGAGAACTTAAATTTGCTCAGTTAGTGCAAGAAGAGAAGGTAGATAAACAAGGAACAACAACTCGTATTGCTCAAAGAGGTGGTTTAATCTGGATATTAGAAGGAGAAGTATATAATTTACCACCAGGTGCAGAACCAACGGTAAGAAATGGTACTATGATTAATATGAACAGCGTACTTGCGGAAACCAAATTAGTAACTGAACATGGTGGTTTGGTACGAATCCCTTCTGCTTCTTTGTACAGTTTGGGAGAGCAAACTGATACAAATATTTTGGACCAAGAGACTCAAGGATCAACAACAGATGAATTAGAAGAGTCAACAACGGCTACTTCTGCACAACTGCCAGTACTTACTGAAGCGCAGGATAATTTGCCTCGTGAGATTGAGGTGATTACCGCCAGTGTGCAATTAGACCAGGCAAGAGTTCGGTTGGAAAGTGTTGCCAACCGGGATCAGTATATCATTGAAGCCCAAGATAACCAAAGGTTTGCCCTAAAAGTTACCCCTGGCAGTAAGGTTGGCAACTACGAAGTTATTGCTGAACTTTTAGACGATAATTATCAAACTTATACAGGTGGTATAATTAAATATGCTGGAGTAGAAGTTCTCAAACGTGGTAAAGCGAAACAGGGCTACGAAGTTGTAAAAGGTGGTACATTGCTATGGATTCCGGAAGAATGCCATGAAGTTAATAAGGATATATCTCTGTTGTTGGTAGAAGACGGTCAATATGTGGAAGCTGGTACAGAAATAGTTAAGGATATTTTTTGTCAGTCTAGTGGAGTCGCAGAAGTACACCATAAAAATGACATTCTCAGGGAAGTTGTAATTAAACCAGGAAAACTACATAGTGGTAACTATGAAATAGATTTAGGGGATTTAAGCCTGATGGATGGTCAAATTGCTACGCCGGGACAGGAAGTAATCCCAGGATTAGTAACATCTGAGCTGAAGTACATTGAGTATATAGAAACGCCAGATGGTCCTGGATTATTATTGCGACCTGTGACTGAATTTCATGTGCCTGAGAAACCGGCTGTGCCTTCCCAGAAATCAATTAATTCCTCTATTGAGTTACGGGCAATACAACGGATTCCTTTTAAGGATGGGGAAAGAGTTAAGTCTGTAGAAGGTATAGAACTGCTGCGCACCCAGCTAGTATTGGAGATAGGAGAAGAAGCTCCTCAATTAGCTGCCGATATTGAGTTATCACCAGACCCAGAGGAAGAGGGGGTAATGCGCTTGCAGTTGGTCATTCTCGAGTCTTTAGTCATTCGCCGGGATGTGGTAGCAGATACAACTCATGGCAGTACGAGTACTCGATTATTAGTGAAAGATGGAGATCTTATCGAAGCTGGAGGGGTAGTATCTCGCACAGAGATTTTATCTAAAGAATCTGGTGAGATTCGGGGTATCCGAGAAGGTTTAGAAGCTATTCGTCGTGTTTTGATAGTTCGAGAAGTAGATTTAGTTAAAATACCAGTTAATGTCTTGCCCTCTGTAGCTGAAGGTGACTTGTTGGTTGCTGGTACTGAAATTGCTCCGGGAACAGTTACTCCCAAGTCTGGTATGGTTTCTAAAGTTGAGCAAACTGTTTTGGATGATGGTAGTAAAAGTTATCATGTGGTTTTGCGTAAAGGCAGACCTTATCGTGTTTCTACGGGTGCCGTATTGCTGACTATGGATGGAGATTTGGTACAACGGGGGGATAGCTTGGTACTGTTGGTGTTTGAGCGGACTAAGACTGGAGATATTATTCAAGGTTTACCTCGGATTGAAGAGTTGTTGGAGGCACGGAAACCAAAAGAGTCTTGCGTTTTAGTCAAGTATCCTGGTCAAGCTCAGGTTAATGTTAATGATGATAATGTGGAGGTGAGCGTGGTATCTAGTGATGGAACAATCACAGATTATCCTCTAGGTCATGGACAGAATGTGATTGTTGCTGATGGACAAAATGTTGATGTGGGTGAGCCTCTGACAGACGGGCCTCAGAATCCCCATGAGATTCTGGAGACTTTCTTCAACTATTACCGGGAACATGAAAGCTCTTATGAAGCTTGTTTGAGAAGCTTTGAGGCATGTCAAAAGTTCTTGGTCAATCAGGTACAGGCAGTTTATCAGTCTCAGGGTATAGATATTTCTGATAAGCATATTGAGGTAATTGTGCGTCAGATGACGGCGAAGGTGAGGATTGATGATGGTGGTGATACTACGATGTTGCCTGGGGAGTTGATAGAGTTACGACAAGTGGAACAGGTTAATGAGGCTATGTCTATTACTGGTGGAGCAACTGCTCAATATACACCAATGTTATTGGGGATTACAAAAGCGTCGCTGAATACAGATAGCTTTATTTCAGCAGCAAGTTTCCAAGAGACTACACGGGTTTTGACGGAGGCTGCAATTGAAGGTAAGTCTGATTGGTTAAGGGGATTGAAGGAGAATGTAATTATTGGACGATTGATTCCTGCTGGCACTGGTTTTAATGCTTATGAAGATGCCCTGAGTGCAGAGATTAATCGTTTGGAACAGAGTTGGGATGATGATGTGGATATTTTTGAGGAGGAAGATTTGCAGAGTGTGGTTTTAGATGATCAGACGGCGCGTTCATTAGAATTGGAAAATAGTTTAAATTTGTCATCTGTGAGTCATAATTTTGCAGATTCTCAAAGTATACCTCAAGATCAAAGTCAATTTATTGATGATACTATACCTGAGTTTTCTCCGCTCAAAGATCAGTCTGGGTCAATTTTGGATGATTCAGATTTTCCACCTGATAATTTTGATTCAGATTTCCCACCTGATAATTTTGATTCTAGTTTTCCTAATGACCTAGATGATGATTTAATCGATGATGATGATAGTGATGATGCTTATGATGGTTTTAATGATTTTGATCAAAATGCACCAGAGTTAATTTAGGTACACGGCGATCGGCATTTAGCTCTCAGCAATAGACCTCTCCAAAAATACCAATGTGGGAAAGGCGGGTAAGGGTTTTATAACCTTTTATGGAGAGGTCTAACTAGCCAATAATGTGAGCTTAAAAGTATTTTTCTTTGTAGTGTTTGCAAGCTCGCGGGCTGACTTGTAAGCTTAATGGTAGATATAGTAATCATTTGAGACAATACAGCGGTTTTCATATGAATGAACCACAAAAGTTTAAAATGTGACTTCATACCAAAATAGTTATCTAGAGCGATCGCTAAACCACAAAAATGGCCAGACCATATTCACAAAATTTAGGCCGACCTGTACTTAGGGCCTATCAAAACCAAGAAGGTCCTCAACGTCAAATAGCACAAAGGTTTCAAGGAACGTTTAACTTTTGTTCGTAATTTATTACGGCATTATCGAACCACAGGAACTGTGAATCCAAAGCAACGTGGAGGAGGACCATTGGTCTAAACTTGAGGCTGATTCTGATTTTTTAATGAGCGCATAAAATTCAACAAAAACCAGATATTTTACTTTGTGAATTATGGGAATATTTAGAAATTAGAACAGGAGTAAAAGTTAGTCTATCAACAATGTATAGAATTTAAAAAAAAATTAATATAAGTAGAAAAAAAAAAGTATTTGTGCTTCCCTTCCTAGAGAGAGAAGATATTAAGCAAAAACTTTATGAGTATAGAAAATGGCTGGATGATCGTAGACATAAATAATTTGGTTTTTGTGGAAATTTCAGGAGTAAATTTGGGAATGACTCGTCTTTATGGAGGAGGAAAAGTAGGAGAGAGAGTAATCAGTAATGTTCCTAGAAATAAACAGGACTTACGTATTGCTTCTATATATGGTGTATTTTTGATAATCCTGAACCGACATTTACACTACAATTAGTGTCTTTGCGTAAGTCCTGATATTATAATACAGCTTGAATAATTATTCAACTCAGATGGTGGGTAAGAGTAAATTGGCGATCGCTACCTCCCAAACTCAAAATCCCATTCTTTTTAAATTGAATTATTATTCAACTTATTGTCTCAAATGATTACTATATCTACCATTAAGCTTACAAGTCACCCCGTGAGGTCTTTCAGTTTGCCATGAAATTCAGCCATTTTCAGTCTGGCTTTTTCATATCCTTTAGAACCCTGAGTTTTTTTTAGATCAGGACTTACTTGGTTTTCGGTGCTTCTTAATTCGTCGCTATGGGTTAATTAAGCGATCGCGAGACTTTAGGAGTAGATTATCTCAAGACCCCAAAATTTAGTCTAAACTGGTGTAGAATTTAACCTCACCCAAACCACTGTTTAATAGTAAAGCGACGTAAATAAAATTCAACTACCTCTCACAAGTTGGACATTTGTTCACCATGCCAAGGCCATAGTCCTTGACTTTATAGATAGTATCTTTTGGGAGGAAAAAAATTAACAATTTTTATTTGTGGCAAAAATCTTACTGCTTTTTAGGCCACAAGCAACAGGCAACAGTTAACAGGTAAGAGTTTCAACTTTTTTATCTACTTTTTGATTTGTCGCAACGCGGGGATTGCTATAGCAAGAAACACTTGTCTCAATTAAGAGTGTGAAACGACTATACTTAATGTTTGACAAATTGTCTTTTGACAAAATTTACAGAGAAATTTAAGGTCTGTTTATTAGGAATATTTATCAATTTGAGGATTTGTCAAGATGAATTCAATCTTAAAAAAAGTTACAGAATCAGTAGAAATTAACCAAAAATTGCAGCAAGTCCAACAGCAGAAAAGATTAATGGTAATTGACACGAGAGTGGAAAATTATCGCCAGTTGGCCACAGGAGTTACTCCAGAAACAAAAGTTGCTTTAATTGACCCTAACCTTGATGGCATAGAACAAATTACCAAACTTTTATCTAATTACCCAACTAATAGTTTACATATTGTTTGTCACGGTGACCCTGGCATTTTATATTTAGGAAAAACACCCATAACCGAGGAAAATATTCCCAAATATACTGGATATCTCCAAGAATGGGGAATTGTCGATATATTACTCTATAGTTGCAATATTGCCAGTCCATCAAATAACTTTATCCAACTTCTACATAAATTCACTGGAGCTAATATTGCTGCTTCAAAACATCCGGTGGGCAACCCTTTAAAAGGTGGAACTTGGAATTTAGAAAGTCGCATTGGTTCAGTTGCTTCAGAGATAGCTTTTTTACCACAAGTGATTCAGTATTATCCAGGGGTATTTCATGGTTTACAATTTTATATTGGTCAAGATGAAACAGGTAAAATCAGAGCCTATCTTGGCAAAGATAATAGAGTGAGTAACGGCTACACCAACCTATTTTCTGACGACTATCTCACTTTAAGTCCAGTTGGGATTTGGGATGACCGAGAAATAAAAGAAAAAGATACTGCCTTTGACTATCGTTATACTAATAACGCATCCTATTTTCCAGGATTTACACCACAGATAGATATGTTCTATGAGACTCCTTTAGACGGGAGTCCCGCCGATGATTCTTTCGATCGCGAACGCAATACCTATTTCCAAGTAAACTTTCTCGATGAGCTGAAGGTATGGAATGGTGAAAATTTTGTGGCCACAGGTGGAGAGGTGATGACCTGGTATCAAGAAAACTGGGATGTTAACGATAAAGGTGAATGGTATGCAGAGTTTGCCAATGAAGTCACCACAGGGGAAGGTGTTGTAGAGGGAGCACCGTACTATTATGCGGTATATGAGACTGCAGGTAAGGACCACTGGCATTACGTGATGGAACTACAAGAAGGGACTTCACCTACAGGTATTGATGACGGACTTTACCTGTTGCCAATTGAGGTTGAGACTAACATTCCTGATAGCATTCCTTCCGATCCTGTTTATATTCTCTACAATCAAAACCTCTCTCCTGCCCCCGATGCAGACCAAGATACTATTCTGGCAGCTCAGAGCTATCTACTAGAAGAGTACGGCATGACTGAACCTGCTCAAGAATTTAAAGCTTTCTTAGATAGCAGTCAAAATGGAGTAGAGTCAGATGCTACAGGAGTTGCAAATTTTAGTCTCAATGCCGAACAGACAGAAATAGAATATACTATTGAATTAAATGGACTAGACCTAATTGAAGATCCTGCAAAGCGTACGGCTGATAACGCTATCACCGAAATTCACTTTCATCACCGCGGCTACGGCACTGATGGCAGTCACGTTTTGAACGTTTTTGGGACACCATCGGAAGATGACGATAATATTGAGTTTGATTACGAAAATGAAAGGATTACAGGTAAATGGGATTGGTCTGATGCTGCTGCCAATTTTGCTCGCCATTCTGAGCCGAAATCTGATGGCGTTTATGGAGACTGGAAAGCTCCTGAATTAAAAATTGAAGTTGTTGAAGCTTACAATAATGGCGCTTTAGGTCTCAAATTGCGAGATGGGGAACCTGAAGATGAACTCAACATTTTTGAGGGAACTCAACTCAACTTTGACAACGGTGCCAGGGTTAAAATAACAGAAAACATTACCATATCTAAGGCAGAAAGTAGCATAGTTAAAGCAAACATTCTGGAAGGAGACGATATTCCAGCTGGGAAGATAGCTATTCTACCTCCTGCTCAAATGCCGGGTACTACTCCCGTCACGACCTCTCTATTCAACTTATTTCATGGCAATCTCTACGTTCAGGTGCATACCAACCAAAATCCTGAACCTGGTGACATTCGGGGTCAAATATTACCCGCGAGAACTTTAGCAGATGCCGAAGGTAATGTAATTTTTGGCGGTACGGGTAATGAATTATTTGAATTGAATGCTGCTGATGTGGGAGGTCTGAAGATTGTAGAATCTGCAGGCCGCGAAACTTTAATTCTCGAAGGTATGGAAACTTCTCTGTCAAATTTGCATCGAGAAGATAATGATCTAATTATAGATATTAACCAAGATGGCAGTTTTCAAACAGGCGAAGATCTTACCCTCAA
>JAKQYE010000240.1 GCA_023356605.1 Trichodesmium sp. MAG_R02
TATGGCAAAGCGGACTGGAAGTCTATGGCAAAGCGGACTGGAAGTCTATGGCAAAGCGGACTGGAAGTCTATGGCAAAGCGGACTGGAAGTCTATGGCAAAGCGGACTGGAAGTCTATGGCGAAGCGGACTGGAAGTCTATCGCGAAGCGGACTGGAAGTCTATCGCTTCTTATTATTGTTTCCCAGATAATATTTTTGACAACTTGAGCAGGACTTACGCAGTACCGCTATATATGGTGCCAAAAATTGTCGTTTTCAAGATATTGCCACTATACATAGTACCGTTGCGTAAGTCCTGTTGAGGGTAAAAACTCTAAAATCAAGCTCCTTTCTTCTGTGAGATTAACCACTTTTGGCGATTGATTAATTCTCAAGAAATGTACGACTTGAAAGCATTGAAATATCCATCTTAATGTCGGAGTATTTGTTAGCTCACGGGCTGACTTGTAAGCTTAATGGTAGATACAGTAATCATTTGAGACAATAAGTTGAATAATAATTCAATTAAAACCCACATTCGGAACTTCCGGCATGTAGTACAAGCTGGGCTAACGCACATGACAAAGCGTGAAGTTCGTCGAAATTGTCATGCGCTATATATAGTGTCTTTGCGTAAGTCCTGATAGTGTCTTTGCGTAAGTCCTGAATAAATTAATTCATGTGAGGAGTTTAATAATATTATATTATAGTTATTTTAAATAAAAGTGAGACACTATTTTGCACAATAATTAAGAATAATGTTATCAGGAGCGGAATGTAGGTTTTAGCGTCTGTAGAACCCAGTACACAACTGAAAAACATTTTAT
This sequence comes from Trichodesmium sp. MAG_R02, assembly GCA_023356605.1. Classification (GTDB taxonomy): domain Bacteria; phylum Cyanobacteriota; class Cyanobacteriia; order Cyanobacteriales; family Microcoleaceae; genus Trichodesmium. The sequence goes on from JAKQYE010000240.1 coordinate 808, forward strand.
TTTGTTGGCCAAATTTAGGTTTCATAGTTTGATTCACCAACGCCTAGTAGGGTATTGATACCCCACTAAACTAGCCAACGCACCAACTACATTACTTTCCCAGAACTAACCTCCGGCTCCAAATTAAACAAAAGCTGTAAAGTCTTCATCGCATGACGTCTGGTCTCAATATCCTGTTGCCCTCGTAACTGTACCATCGGATCGTGCAAAATTTTATTCACAATACCCCTAGTCAAAGCCTCAATTACCTCTTGATGTTTTCCAGCAAATTCTGAACCCAACCGAGACAAAGCTTTTTCCAATTCCTGTTCCCTAATAGTCTCTATTTTTTGTCGTAAAGAATTAATAGTCGGAACAGTTTCCAAGCTTTTCCACCACACATCAAAAGCTTCTACCTCTTCCTCTAATAAAATCTCAGCTTCTATAGCCATTTGTCGACGACTTTCTTGATTTTGAGCAACAACCGCCTTTAAATCATCTACATTAAAACAAGTAACATTTGGCAATGTACTCACATCATTAGCAATATTACGAGGTACAGAAATATCTACCAACATTAAAGATGTTAAAGGGTCTAAAATCACTTCTAATTTAGCCTTATCTAAAATCGGCTCACTGGCACCAGTGCTAGTAAATACTAAATCAGAATCAGCAATAACCTGAGCCATTTCTGACATAGAATAAACATTTATATATGCATCTTTAAAACTATTTGCTAAATCCTGAGCGCGTCCCACGGAACGATTAATAATTGATATCTTATTTGCGCCTTTAGCTAATAAGTGTTGCACCAGTAATTTTGACATTTTACCAGCACCCACAATAGCCACTCGGTAATTAGATAAATCCTCTAATTTCATCTGAGCTAGTTCTACTGCAGCTGAACTAATAGAAACAGCACCAGTACCAATACTTGTTTCTGAACGCACCCTTTTTCCAGCAGTTACAGCTTGCTTAAATAAACGATTAAGAATACGCCCAATACCTTTATACTTTTGTCCGAGTTTATGAGTTTGTTTAACCTGAGCTAGAATTTGCCCTTCACCTAATACTAAACTATCCAATCCAGCAGCAACTCGCATTAAGTGCATAATAGAATCTTCATGGAGTAACATAAATAAGTGAGGGCGGAGCTGATTTAAAGGTACTTTACTATAGTCAGAAAGAAACTGAGTTACTTCCATAATACCGGGCTGTATTTCTTTAGTAACTACATAAATTTCTAAACGATTACAGGTACTAAGAATTCCTACTTCTTGGGCATAAGTTCCACTGCATAATTGAGTAATTGGATTTTGTATTTCTGTTTCTGGAATACTCAATTTTTCCCGAACTTCTACTGGTGCTGTTTTATGGCTAAGTCCTATTACTGCAATATTCATACAATTTTGATTTTGTTAAGTTTTTGTTTTTTTGATTGAAATCCTATCTTTAAAGGATAAATTATAAGAAATTTATATCATTTTGATGCTAATTATAATTCAACAAAAATGAGGCTAGCTTTATGGATTGTCAAAATTTATACATCTATCTAACTAAAATATTTAACTGAAAACCTACCCTACAAATATTAATAATTCCCCAGAGTGCCATAGTCAAAAGATATCAGTTAAGCCAATCCTATCTATTGAACAAATTATAATTTTTTTTAAGAATAATTTTAGAAGCTGATTAACTTACACTCATTTGTGTTTTATTTTTCTTACTGAGTGCTAATAGCTGATAGCTAAAAGCTTACTTAGGAATTAAATTTTACCTTCTGACTAGTGATTTTAGCAATTCCATATTTTCTAATCTGCTTTATGAAACTTACTCAAATAAAGATAGTTAAATAGGTTTAATTTTTACTTCCTATTTTATCAAATCATTAACAGACTTGTTGTTAATATCTTCTGACTTTCTACAGGTTTTACTTTCCAAGCAGCTATCGAGCAGGTTGAATATTTTTCGAGATTAATACTTGGGTTTAAGTCTCGCTTTAAGAGTCAAACCGCAAGTTTCACAACTCTAAACTGTAAATACCCTCTCGAGTTGACATCCTCCCGGCATCAAGTTAAGCTAGGCAAACTCATTTCTAGGTAATCCTTATATAGGGTTTGCTAGTCTTCAGAACTGGACGTGAGACTTTCACCTCCAAATCGGCTCCTCTCCTAAACATCCCTTTTCATGGGTACATCCTTAAAATTCCACCTCGGACATTATGAGTCCTAATGCTTAACTGCTTCCAAGTCGTTAGCAGTCTTAAGGTCGTGACAATGTCGGTGTAACAGTTGCTTATTTTTACAGGTCTTGTCACCGCCTTCATTCCGGGGAACGATGTGGTCAACCTCGATTAAGTCCGTTGGTCTAAGGTTGATCAACAAAAAGCGCATTTATTTTCCTGCTGTTTTAATAGCTTTGTGACTTTTTGCTTTACGCCTGGATGTTTACCAATTCTGCTACTCCAATAAGTTAAGTCCCCGTAATAGGGTGATTTATACCTTTCACTTTGATGTGCCGTACTATGGGGACATCTGAGTGTAGGTATAGTACATATTTGCCATCGTTAAATTCCCAGTTTCTGGTTTCTTTAACTTTGGGGAAATACTTTTTCTTAACCCATTTGCCTAACTTATTTGGATGCCTTCTACTCGCCCATCTCCATAATCTTGTCCATAGGAAGTCATCTATAGCAACGTGGGCTGGTATGTTTGCATAATACAAATTACTACAAATGCAGTATATATGAAAGCATTGGTAATAAAAGCAGGAACTTGTGCTACATTTAAATACAATAGTAATATGTAAATATGTAAGCGCTCATGACTATATTTTACTAAATACCTCTTTACCGACTAAGGTGGAGAAGTAGTTAGCCGATCCTCTTATTAACGGGTTTGATTTAGCTATTAGAGCCTTTGTTGGGGCGCTTTTGTGGGAAAATCATATACCCGCCAGTTTCCGATAATGAGTTTTGATACTCTTGGAGGATGGTTTAATTAGCGTTTTAAATCCAAGTTCTGTTGACTTTACCTGACCTTGCCTAATTGTGAATCCTAAGAAGTCAAATCCGGGCTTGTTCCTTCCATATTCTCCCAAGGTGTGAGCAATTTTGGTCTTTTCTGGTCTTAGTTCTAATCCTATCTGTTTTAACCACTCCTGTATCACGGTTTTTGCTTGTAATACTACCAGGACTTACGCAAATCAGCCTTTAAAACGCCATATGTAGGGGTAAATGGCATTCGCCCCCACTAGATATAGTGCCTGTGCGTAAGTCCTGACTACTTTGATATTTTCGTGTAGGATACAAATTTGCTAGTTAAAGCTTTGACCCCATTTAGACGAGCTTCACAGCTTTGATATTGATTCCCAGCCTTGTGGCCTATGCTTTTTACCTAAAAACAAGGCGGTGGAATTTAACCACTAAGGGTATAAGAGTTTTCCATAGGTAGAATATTTAACCTCCTTTAAGATTGACCTCGAAAGGCTTATTATATATAGCATATATCCCTAGTTTTAAATCAACTAGTCACACATCACAGATTATGATGGGGAATTCTCATATTCGATGATTCTACATTCATTGAGACGACTTACATTAACAATATTGCTATCATCAATCCAGGGGTCAAACTCTCCTGTAGCGCTTGGGATTTTGCCCTCAGTTTCCGAGTGCCCCTTCCCTGGAGTTAAATATCACTCCCAATATTTCCATTCCTAAATTTACCCGAAATGTCTACTGGATCAACTATTAATATTTGCATATAATTATGACATCGAATCATAATTATATACTCACTGTTTATCCAGGCACTAAATCATAGATTGTAGTGCTGGCTTTCTGGTGATTTTAAGCTACGTTTGAGTAATTTTAGGAAAATTTTTGTTAACTGTATCTAGCCCTGATTTACTCAATACTATTTCTATTTGAGTTGCAGTGTTTTTGATTCTCCAAACATATGAACAGTATCTACAAAGCGAGCAGTTTTTGACTGAGAAGAAATCACTAAACTTTGAGTACGAGCTCCATGAGGGAAGAAGCGTACTCCTTCCATTAGAGTACCAGGAGTAATACCACAAGCTGCGAATAAGACTGTTTCTCCAGAAGCTAACTCTTCAGCATTATAAACTTTGTCTGGATTTTCAATACCCATCTCTCTGAGTCGCTTCATATTATCTTCTTTACTTTCTCCAATTAAACCAGTTTTGACAATGGCTGGGTCATAAATTAGTTGTCCTTGGAAATGGCCTCCTAGAGCACGCATAGCTGCTGCAGAAATTACTCCCTCTGGTGCTGCACCAATACCCATCAAAGCATGGATATTTGTACCTGCAAATGCACAAGAAATTGCTGCAGAAACGTCACCATCACTAATTAAACGAACTCTGGCACCAGCTTGGCGAATTTCATTAATTAACTCTTTGTGACGGGGACGATCCATTACTACAACCACCAATTCCTGAACAGCACGTTCCATGCAATCTGAAATAATTTTGAGGTTTTCGGTGGCAGATTTGTTTAAATCTACATGATTTTTGGCTACTGCTGGTGCTGCTAGTTTTTTCATATAGACGTCTGGTGCTGCCAATAAACCACCTTTCTCAGAAATAGCTAATACTGCCATAGAACCATTTTGACCATAAGCAACTAGGTTTGTACCTTCACAAGGGTCCACTGCTATATCAATCTCCACTAGCTGTTCTATGTCACAGACTTCTTTAGCATCAGGATGAGTACAAATTCCTACTTCTTCCCCAATGTAGAGCATGGGTGCTTCATCTCGCTCCCCTTCTCCAATTACAATGCGGCCTCTCATGTGAATTTTGTTCATACGTTCGCGCATAGCTTCTACAGCTACTTCGTCTGCAGTATTCTTTTCTCCTTTTCCCATCCAACGAGCAGAGGCGATTGCTGCTTGTTCTACTACTTCGATAATTTCTAAACCAATTACATTATCCATGAATTTTTATTCTCCCAAATACTAAGGAAAACTTTTTTATTTTGCTCTCCCAGTGTTAAAGTCTATCAGAGGCGGGGATCAGGTTAGGAGTTTGTAGGGGGTGAGTTGATGTAAAGTTTTATTGCAATAGTCAGGAGTCAATCGTTTCGCCCCGGTCAAAAGTCAAAATTATTGCCCCATTTATGAAAAGATGGTAGTTTTGGTGAAATGAGCAGTAATAATAGAGAATCTTTATGAGAGAATTTTAGTAAATTATGAAGTGGAAGAAACGTGAGTAGCAATGTTATTGTGATTACTGATTCAGACTTTGAAGCTGAAGTCCTAAAGTCAGACAAGACTGTATTGACTTATTTTTGGGCTAGTTGGTGTGGTCCATGTAAATTAGTAGCCCCTTCAGTGGAAAAGGTGGCCACTGAGTATAGCGATCGCCTAAAAGTGGTAAAGATGGATGTAGATCCTAATCCGGATACTGTCAAGTTATATAAGGTTGAAGGAATTCCCGCACTTAGACTGTTTCGAGGTGAAAAATTATTACTCTCTCATGAAGGGAGTATTACAAAGACAAAGTTAGTTGAGATGTTAGAACCTCATTTATCTTGATGTTGATATTTTTTTATATATAAGTACTACTGATACCAAATCTGGTTATTATAGGTTAGTCACCTAAGTTATAAAATCAATATCAGGCAAGGGTTTTGAATTTTGTGAATATTTCCCTCTTGATTACAGTGGATAAGGTATAAGCCTAAGTTCTTTGGCAAGTTGATGTTTTGCTAATGCAAGGCTGGTATAAAACAAGGTATTCCTACTTGGGTGATAGTCTGACCTTTCCTTCCACATCCATTTTTTGTAGTTAGACAGATTTAATCAAAATGCAGTTATCAAAACGTTTAGAACCCTTGAGTTCTAATGTATTTGCTGATATGGATAGGGCTAAGGTTACAGCCAAGGCAGCAGGACAAGATTTAATAGATTTGTCTCTTGGTTCTTCTGATTTACCAGCGCCTCCCCATGCTTTAGAAGCGATCGCTCAATCTCTACAAGAATCATCTACTCATGGTTATTCATTATTTTCTAGCACTCAAGCTTTTAGGCAGGCAGCAGCTAAGTGGTATGATGATAGGTTTGACATTTCAGTAGACCCAGAAACTGAGGTTTTAGCTTTAATTGGTTCCCAGGAGGGTACGGCTCACTTACCTTTGGCTATCCTGAATCCCGGGGATTTTGCTTTGTTGCAAGACCCTGGTTATCCTTCTCATAGTGGTGGGGTGTATTTGGCGGGAGGTCAGGTTTACCCCATGCCTTTATTGGCAGAAAATAAGTTTTTGCCTGTTTTGGGAGATATTCCTCAATCTGTCTTGGCTCAGGCCAAAATGATGGTTTTGAGTTATCCTCATAATCCCACAACGGCGATCGCTCCAATATCTTTTCTCCAAGAAGCTGTGGCTTTTTGCCAAAAACATAATTTGGTCTTGGTTCACGATGCTCCTTATGTGGATTTTGTTTTTGATTCATTTTATGAAGCTCCGAATAAACAGTCTATTGCTCGTTCCATTTTTCAAGCTGACTATGAAAAAAGTGTGTCTATAGAATTTTTTACTATGTCTAAGTCTTATAGTATGGGGGGGTTTCGTGTGGGTTATGCCATTGGTAATGATCAGTTAATTCAAGCTTTGCGACAGGTAAAAGCTTGTATTGACTTTAATCAGTATCGAGGCATTTTTAATGGAGCGATCGCTGCTTTAACTGGCCCCCAAGAGGTAGTCCGAAAAACTGTGGACATTTTTCGCCAACGGCGGGACATTTTTGTTGGGGCATTGGATAATATTGGTTGGCCTGTGCCCATGCCATCGGCCACTATGTATGTTTGGGCAAAGTTACCGGAATTATGGGCTAATAATTCTGTGGACTTCTGTGTGGGTCTAGTGGAAAGTACGGGGGTGGCAGTTGCTCCTGGGGCTGGTTTTGGTAAGGCGGGAGAGGGATATGTGAGGTTCGCTTTAGTTCATAGACCAGAGGTTTTGTCAAGAGCTGTGGAAAAAATTTCTGTATTTTTACAAAGAGAGATAGTTTAGCTAAATCGACGGTCAATCAAATTAATGGGAAATTGAGTCCCATTGCCTAACAATATTATTCTGGATTATTCTGGTTTTTTTGATTCTCAATTTGTGGTGAAAAAGTCCCCAAAGAATTATCCAAAAGAACTACTATAGTTATTTTGAATAAGAGTGGTACAATATAGAGAGTAAAAGATCAACTAGAATAAACCATTTAAAGAATATCTTACAGTAAGGATTTACGAACAAGAGTCATTGATTATATTGAAAATGGGGGAAGTATTTTATCGGCCACCAGAACCTATAAAGTGGGACGTTCTACAATATATCGGTGGCTAGCAAGAATAGAATTAAAACCGACAAAAATCACAAGACGTCAGCGAAAACTAGATGGGCAGGCATTCTTTAATGCCGGATTTTTGTCTTGTTTAATTTTCGAGTTTAATTTCTGGATGTCACTTTGTTGGAGCTCTGCACTTTCAACAATTAACCATCTTTGTTTAATTCCAGCGTCAGTCACTTTTTGTTCTAACCATTTATATCCAATTTCAAGAAATACCCTAGTTATTTCTTGAATTTTAGGGTCTGTTTCCGGAGAAAATTTTACTTTTTCCAGGTAAGATCTAATTATTTCCTTTGCCTTTTTCAAAGTCATTGGGACTCGAGTTATCCATTTTAAATCTGAGATTAAGTTGATAATTAATCAATGGCCAAAACTGGTTAATCTCACAGAAGAAAGGAATTTGATTTTAGAGCTTTTACCCTCAAGTTGTCAAAAATATTATCTGGGAAGCAATAATAATAAGCGATAGACTTCCAGTCCGCTTCGCGATCGCACCACTTGAAGAGTTAAGACAATTAATTGATACTATCAACAGGAGTTTAGCATTTTTAGGTGACTATGGCAGAGGGTAGCAAAGAACAAATATATCCTATTACCTCCCATAAAAGTTCTCTTCCTGGGATGGGTTAGTACTCCTTAAGAAGACCAATAAGAGCAAACCCTAATTAAAAAGTATTAAATGATTTTGGAGAGAATAATTTCTTTGATTGATGATTACAACCATAGAATCACATAAGAAATTGCAACTATTTTTTTTAGAAGATACAAAACTTCACTAAAACTTCATATAAGATTATAGGAGTTACGCATTGACAAATCATGCGAAATATGCTCCACCTGAGATAGATAAAGCGATCGCTATAAATTAGAGTTCTGAAAATTGGCTTAATAATAACAACAACTAATCAATAAATTAG
>JAKQYE010000241.1 GCA_023356605.1 Trichodesmium sp. MAG_R02
TCTCAGTTGATGCCGCCGCTCAAGACATCCATGAAAAAAATCGTGGGTTACCTGGTGTCTGCAATAAAATAAAAGAAGCAAATCAAATCCTCAAAAATATTGGTATGTATTCCACCGCTTCTGTCACAATGAGTCATTTAGTTGATTATGATGCATTGCCAGATTTTCTCACCTCCCTAGGATTTGAATCAGTAGTTTTTTCCTATCCATTAACAAGTCTTGATTCTAACTTTTTAGGATATTCTGATGCAGGTTTAGTCACTCATACCAATGAAAGTCTCTGGCAAGCCTACGAAAAAGTCAAGCAATTAAAAAAGCGATTTCGTGTAGTTAACCCCACTCTTTCTTTAGAAGAAATGCAGAGATTTGTCAAAAATGAAGAACAGCGTTATTCTTGTTTAGCAGGTTATCGTTTCTTCTTTCTTGACTGGGAATTAAACTTATGGCGTTGTCATTTTTGGCATGAACCAATGTGTTCTATTTATGAGTTTGATAGCTCCAAATTAGTCAGAGATAATTGTACAAAATGTATGATTAATTGTTATCGAGATTCTAGTTTAATGCAGAATATTGCAGTATCAATGCAGGATGCTTATCAGTCAATTAAGAAGGGAAATTTATTAGATACAGCAAAAGCCTTAACAAGAAAAAGTAATATTGATTCCCTACGAGCAGTGGTGGAAGAATTACCTTGGATAATGCGTTTTTAAAACCTCGGGGTAATCAACCACCTGAAAAGAAATAATAACCCTGTAGGGACCTGGTATAGAACATCCCTACTTGACTAATTATCTATTAACTATCAGACCAATAACAATAAAAATAATACCAATAAATCTACCCAGAGAAACTTTTTCTTTTAACCAAAATTTAGCTCCTAAAATACTACAAATATAAGTTAATGCAGTTGCCGGACGGACAAAACTAACATCTGCCCAACTTAATACCGAAATAAAGGATAAAAAGGCAATTGTTTGGCAAACAACTCCCACAATAATTAAGGGATTTATAATCACTTTACCTATTTGTTCAAATAGACCATTGAGAGATTTAAAATTTACTTCCCCGATTTGTTTCATACCTCTAGCCAGACATAAATCTCCAGTGGAATCAGCCAAAGCAATAATAGCGATCGCAAACCAAGTTTTAGACATATAAAATCTCAAAAATAATCCCATGAATAGGAGGTTAAAATTATCATGTTGTCTATCCTCATACAAACTTTTACTTAAACCAACAATAAATACACCAATAGTTATAATCAAAGTTCCGAAAAACCGCATATTAGAAATTGTTTCATCCAAAATCAACCAAGCAAATAAAGCATTTAACAAATAAGTTGAAGAATGAATCGAAAGTACATAACTCAGGTCAAGTTTAGAAATAACAGTTAAGTATAAACCTAGAGAAAGCATCAGAAAAATTACCCCTAACCAAATCCAGAAATTTGTTAGTAAGTAAATTATTAATGGCATCCAACTTTCAAAGTTAACTAGATTAACTTCCCCAAATTGTTTCATAGCCTTACTTAACCAAATATCTCCTAAAACCTGAGTAATACTTAATAAAAATAGTAAGATTAAATTTGCCATAGGGAGTAAGCTTTTGTGTATTTAAACGACTTATTATTGTATGCCTATTAAAAAAAAAGAATACTATACTTAGATAACACTTCAATTATCAAATTATTAATACAGACCTTTTAACATTTTTGGGAATAATTAGCCAGACCAGGTGTTAATAATTTTTCTTTTTTTCAGGAGCTCCAGAGAATGTTATTACCTCTACAGAGCTTCCATAGAAGTTCCCACCCACTCTCAAGAAAATATAGAAAACTTTTTCAGAAATAGTATTAGAGCAAATTCCAAATTAATATGATACAGTAGTCAGAAAAATTAAAAGGAGTAAAAATCAAGTAATGCTTCAAAGGAATCAAAAAATCAATCATCTACAAACTAATAGTTGCGATCGCCCATCCCCATTTGACCTCAGAAAAATTGGTTTAAACCCAAACTTTTGGTATCCCGTAGCCCAATCAAAAGAACTAAAAAAAGAAAAACCCCATCCAGTTAGTTTTGGAGGAGAACCCATTGTTTTAGTAAGAACAAAATCCCATCAAATATTCGCCCTAGAAGACCGCTGTGCCCACCGACAAATCCCCCTAAGTATGGGAGTAGTTTGCGGAGAAAAAATCGCCTGTACTTATCATGGATGGCAATATGATCGGACAGGAAAAATCGCAAAAGTTTCCTATCTACCAAAAAGTTGCTCTTTACCAAAAGGAGTAAAAAGTTACCCTTGCAAAGAAGCTTATAACCATATTTTTATCTTCCCTGGAAAAGTCGAATTAGCTGAAACCGTACCATTTCCAGAAATTAAAAATTGGTCTAATAATGAATATAAAACAATGTACTTTTCCCGTCGTGTCAACTGTCATTATTCATTTATGAAAGAAAATTTAATGGATATGAACCATCAATTTTTACATCGAAGATTTATGGGAAAAGTCAAACCAACAATAATAGAAAATTCTCAAGGAGAAAATTGGGTAGAAGCCAAATATAAATTCAGTGGGGAACCTCATCCAAGTGCCAACTTAGTATTAGCAGCCGGACGAAAAGAAGAATCATCCTCAGCAGACTTAGATTTTGATATTATGACAATTCGCACAGAATATCCCTATCAAACCTTAAAAGTTTGCCCCCCAAATTCAGAAAATCCACTTTTAAACCTTTGGGTAGTTTATATTCCAGTAGATAAAGAACAAAAAATTAATCATAGCTTTGGAATGTTGATGATTCGTAAACCTAAAATTCCCGGATTAATCAATCTTCTCTGGCCATTAATGCGTTATTTTACTCAGGTTATTTTTACTGAAGATAAATTAGCCATGGAAACCGAACAAAAAGCTTACGATATTCAGGGAGGAGACTGGAATCAAGAAGTATTTCCTTTAATACTTGATGTGCGAGAATTATTATATAAAAAAGGAGTTTCCCTCCTTCCTAAAATTAAGTAAATAGCTATATAGTAATTAGGAATGATTTACCGAAAAATTGGGTTTAAAACCTCCCCCATAAGTCGGCGACTTTTTAGTTGATTTTTTTTCAATAAATATGTTATTATCAGAACTTAGGCAAAAAACCTGGTTTCTACAGTAAATAATTGTTTTTAACACATAAATATCTACGATAAACCGGGTTTGCAGAGTTTGCCTTCATAAGTCCTGATTATATTATTAGGTTAGTCGCTCCTTGGACATTCACTCCTTTAAAAAACGGATGAGTCAGCAAGTGTAAGACCACTCCTGCCAGTAGTGGCAGCTTGTGAAACCCGAACCCGGAGCCGAGCTAGAGCTCAGTAGAAATCCCGGAACTTTTAGGCCCGGGAGGATGTCAAGAGATATTTAACAACAATAAAACTGAGGCAGAAGCAATCTATCTAGTATTTTTCCCCTACGAGTAGGGTTTGTAACTGTATTATCCATGTCCCCTTTGATAAACCATAGTGCCTGCTATTATGTCATGGAGAGCTTGCTTTTTCTCCGTAAATGCTGCCATGATATAACCAATTATCAGAATTTTTCCAGAAATCCACTTGGCAAAATATCTACCAGTTGCCCTACCAAAAGTCAGACGCTTACCCCTCTTATCGGTTACAACTAATCCTACTGCCATTTTCCCTAGAGTTCCTTGTTTGGCAGAACTTTCCATGATTGCAAAGTAAAGCCAATCAAGAATAAGAAACAAAAACGATAATACATTCTCAATAGTTCCACCCGCTACTATATCAGAACCTCCTAATACATGATAAACTACATCGACAACGATAAATATAATAACTCCTATAAGAACTAGATCTATGAGGCATGCTACAAATCTATTCCAAAAACCACCATATTTTGCATCATATTTTGTTGTTGGCATTTTTACCTATTAAGTAGATTCGTAAAATCAGCTCTTTTATTATAACAATTTTGAAAGGCTTTGTAGGATTAAAGTAGCGATCGCCAACAACTCCCCGAAATCCCCTAATTACAGCGCTTTTCAAATTGATGAACTACATCGCCATAATCAAAACCTTGTAGGGACGTTGCATAAGGGCGTCCCTACTGTGGTCTACTGACATGAAAACTTCTGTATGTCCCTATTCTGGCTCGACAAGTTTCAGGCAAGCTTAAGTTAGTTTAAACTACCAGTTGAGAGAATTCTCAAGGAATCTTTGTATTTGATTTCGAGTCTAGATAACAATTATCGGCGATTCTATAATTTATATTAGCGATCGCCGATAATTGTTAAAATACAAACTGAGTCCGGAATGTACTAATCCAAATAGTATCATTAACATCATCATGATTAGGATTAGTAATCACAAATAAACCAGGAGTCAAAGAGATATTATCATTAACTTGAAAACGATAAATTGCCTCTATATGTATAGACGTATCATCATCCTTAAATGAATCATCATCACCGCCATCAGTAACAATAGGAGGCACACCAACCATTAAACCACCCAAATTTCCTTCTCTCAATAAATCTGGGAAAGCGAAATATAACATTCCATTAATAATAGTAATATCATCTTCATCGCCGTTACTAGTTTCCGGCCGCGCCCAGGTGGAACCAAACCAACCTCCTATCTCAAACTTTTCATTCACTTTCCAATGAGCTTGCAGTCCAACGTTATCAGCAGTAGTAGCAAGACCATCAAAGGGGTCTTGAGCCTTGAAACTACCAGTACCATTAGTAATATCGACCCCATCCTCACCCCAATACTTACGCACATAACCAAGGGTAAATGCCAAGCTATCATTAGGCTCAATTATAAGTTGACCTAATGCACTGTAAGCACCATTGAATGCGCCCGCACCCTCAGTAGGATTTGCCGGATCGTCTGCTAAGTAAGCGACATTCACCATAAACCTATCATTAAATCCGTAGCTAAAACCAAGAGCTGCATTAGCAGGGCCACGGAAACTGGTAGGGTTGCGTCGTCCAAATCTAGAAATGGCACCATCCCCTTCTTCTGCAAAAGGTGACAGAATTGTAGAAACGTCATCTAGGTCAACTCCAATAGGGCCAATGAGAGCTTGGGCGCGATCGCCAATGGGAAACTGATAAAACATGAGGTCAATACCAAAATTATCATTACCATCAGCTTCATCAATGGCAGTACGAGTCATTAAAGTATTGGTAAGATCTGGTTCACTCAAATCATAAGTATTATTAGCTTGTAGACGAGTGAAGAGCAAATCTTCTCCAGTAAAGCTACTCTCAAAGTGTAGCCAGGTACGATAAGAAAAGAAAGTCTCGGTTTTATCATTGCCAGAAGATTCTTCACGGGCATTTGCTCTTTCTCCGAAGGTATCACTTAACCAAAACAGAACTTCACCATTGAGTTTGGTGGTTGCGGAAAATTGGTTGTTTTCTAATTCCGCTGTGCGTGCTTCTAAAGAATCTACACGACCCCGCAATACTGCTAGTTCTGCCCCAAATTCTTCTTGTAAACGCTGCAATATAGCTAAGTCTTCTCTAGTAACTAGGTTACTGGTTGCTACTGCAATTAATTCTGTGATTCTATCTAAGCAAGCATTTAATCCAGCAGCAAATTCAAAGCGAGTCATGGCCCGATTCCCTTTGTAGGTGCTATCGGGATAACCTGCTATACAACCATAACGTTCTACTAATGATTGCAATGCTTGAAATGCCCAATCTGTAGGCTGCACGTCTGATAATTGAGAGACAGATGTTACCTGATCTATTCCCTCTTCTGCTTCTAGAGCAGATACACTGGGCATTTCTAATGAGGGATCATCCATTGGTAGTGAACGAAGTGCTTGAGCAACATATGTTCGCGGGGGGTTAGCCTGAGCGGGATCGGCCATAAGTAATGTGGCGCTAAGAATACTGGGAGCATATTTGACTAATTTATTCAAGATAATTTTCATTAGTTTTTCCATTGTATCTCTGAACTGTTCAGAATATTTCCTTCTAATAGAACCTCTGCAAGTATCTTTTCCTAAAAAGATCATACCAAAGGGGAGCAAGCAAACCATTGCCCTCGTTGATAAACAAGCTCAGTTCCATAATTACAATTGCGAGGTATAGTCATTTAAAATAAGGATGGAAAGCTTTTTCTGCTACAACTTAGTTATAGTAAGAAATGCTTGTCTCAATCGAAATCAAAACGACTATAAAAGATATCCTATTGCTGTGCAAAAAAGCATACCTTTTACCTTTTTTGGGAACCAAATTCCTTCTCTATAAGCGTTATTTTTCAACTGAATTGTTTGGGACTTTTGACGACAAGAACGATCGTGCAATTGAAAACTTTGACCATTGTTAGCAGCCTTAGCTTGTTTGTATCCAAGTTCAGCTTCATAAACTGCTTCTTGTCTAGTTTTTCCTAACGGGACGTTAGGAAAAAATAGGTGAAAAATCAGCTCAAAATTTTCTACAGTAATACTTTGACTTTTGATCAACTATTTTCCTGATATATCTAGGTTTCCTTTGTACCCAACCACGAGTAGTAAAAGTATAACCATCTAACTGTTCGCCAAAGTATTCCACCATGTCAGAACGTTTAAGTTGGATTGATTTATCTGAGGTAAAGCGTCTGTGAAGACTCCCTCAGATTGGGGAAATTAAAAGTTAAAAGTTAAAACTCAAAGGTCAAAAATAAGATTTATAGACTCAAGACTGGGTTTAAGTTTGAGCAGTGTCATCCATCAATTACAGCAGATTTCAGGTAAAAGTCCTAGTTGTTGGACGAATATTCTAAATTGGTCTTTGGTAAGTTCCCTACTGTTAACAGATACATCAAGCCCAGTAATTCCCGGTAAAAGTGGAAAAAAATGTTCATAGCAATGTGATGGCAGAACCATCGACATTGGCGGTATCTCCCAATACTTTGAGGAATATCCCCAAAGCGGCATTCCAATTTCTCGGCATTGAGTGACCGCAGTGTGGAGATTTAAAATGCTTTGAACCTCCTAAGTTTTGATGAAGATGGCTGCATTTGTACAGTTTAGAGGATGGCTAAAAATTCTCCCGTAACTGTATCTTGCACTATGCTGCTATCAGCTAGTTAATTACTACTTTGAAAAATATTGAGGTCTTCAAAAGTTATTCCTCCTAATAAACCAATGGCATTTTCTTCTGGATTAAAAGTCAGTAGTTAAGTCTGCTTGGTTAATATCTGGCTCTCCCGTTGATGGTTGATTTTGTTGTTGAAGAACAAGATTATCAAAACTCTCTCCCACACTTAAGGTGTCGGTACCTACATCACTTAAATATTGTCGCTCCCAAGGTCTCCAGAGAGATTCTCACTCTCTTTAGCACCCCGCAGCGTTTCCTCACCAGCATTTCTGTCGAGAATACTGTTGCCTTGGTTGCCACTGATTAAGTCTCCACTTTCTAGACCGTTTATTGTGTCATCTCCTGCTAAAGCATATATTCGTTTTCCCCCAAACTAACTGTGAGGAGTTCACTATTTTCTGTTCTTATTATTTTTGTCATTTTATTTCTTTTTGAATTTATGCAAGACTTCCTATGGGAACTTTATTTCTAGTACCAAAGGAGTTGCGATCGCGATTAATCCCACCGTTAACTATCACTCTTATTACTTATTTTTATGTTTTAATAGTAGATTCCGAAGCACTTTTTGCACTTTTTCTCAACTTTTCAGTTATTATTTTTTTTCTTCTTATTCAAGAAGGCAAAAGGGAAAATTGCATAGAGGAAACTCCCGCCCCAAGAAGTTTTAAGCACAGTAATCACGGTGGGGTATTAAATCCACGAAAGAAAAGATCATTGCTAATTTACTTCTTTTCGAGTAGTAGCTGCGTCCCAGAGTTTGATTTAAATAAGTTCTGTCTAAATACCTGTAGCGAAAGGTTATTATTTAGGGCTAATTCCCTTTTTGCCAATACTATATTATTCATCATCCATACCTCGCAGATGTTCGATAAAGTTACTATTCAATCGGCGGGCATTCTGACTGAGAGATAATAAAAGGTATCTCATCACAGTTGCGGGACAGCGACGGATTTACACCGAACTTTCCCCGTTTCCTCTAATAGCTGGTCTCCATTAGAACCGATTGATTACAATAATATTAAAACACAGTTACTTAATTAATGCAATACTTTTACAAATTTTTTTTAGGTAGCCCCTCAGTAAATTGGGGTAAGAAGAGAAAAGGTAAAGATAGTGTTATGGACAACATATCTTGAAATATTTCTGAGTCCGGAGATTTTTGACTATCATTGAGAACCAAGAGTTCACATCCTAGACGTTCCCATAGCCACTCAACCAATTTCAATCCAAATCTAACGAGTCTGTCTGGGTGGGCAACGACAAGGCGTTTGATATCACCTGTGAAAATTTTGGCCTAACATCGAGAAAAATCGCTTCCATTTAAAATTAAGTCTGCTGCCAATTTCTGAGACGATTTCTGCTTCTGGGAATCTTGTACGCAATAATTCAATTTGTCCCTCAGTATCGTCTTGTTGGGAATGGCTTGAGACTCCCCCATAACAAACAGTGGTTGAATTGTCCTGGGCTAACCTGCTGCTAGTTCGATTTCCTTGATTGAGTAACGTTTGTGCCGTGACGGGGTTTTGATTGCGTCAATTTTGCCTTATTCTTGCTATCGTCTGAGACTTGAGAGTGCAACTCCAAGAATGGACGCTGCCTCTTTGGGTCTGACATGTTTCACCTATACATTTATATCTGTTTTGTCGCTCTTAGCACGTTTTCTGATTTTTCAAGCGATTCAGATAAAAAATTAATAATTTGTTACCAACTCTAAAATCTCTAACATTTCTCGTTCAAACCCCACACTAGCGCGATTAGTTTTCCCCCCTATATAAACTTGTTCGTTCTGTTGCCAAGCCCAAATTTGGGAGTGAGAAACATAACTCATTA
>JAKQYE010000242.1 GCA_023356605.1 Trichodesmium sp. MAG_R02
AATTAGGAAAACTAACAAATACTCCGACATTAAGATGGATATTTCAATGCTTTCAAGGAGTGCATTTTTTGAGGATTAATCAATCGCCAAAAGTGGTAAATCTCACAGAAGAAAGGAGCTTGATTTTAGAGTTTTTACCCTCGAGTTGTCAAAAATATTATCTGGGAAACAATAATAAGAAGCGATAGACTTCCAGTCCGCTTCGCGAACGCACTACTTGAAAAGCTAAAAAAATTAATTTATGCGAACAACATGCCCTGTAGTTCCTCCTGTATGTTCTGCTGCCAAAAGAAATCCCTGGTTTGCCCAAAATATTCATGCCACTAATTTTTTGTGTTCTATAGAATTAATTTGTTTAATTTGTTGACTCAAAATAGTAATGATAATTCATGTATCTTTCTGTACTACATGCGGGAAGTTCCGAATGTGGGCTGTAAGTATTAGCTGAACAAGTGATAACTTATTTTCCCAGAGACTTACCCGAGAGTAAAATCAGAAAATTTCCGAAAAATTCTCCACAGTATAGTCAGGCTCAAATTCATAAGATACTAAACTTTAAAGAACTAAGCTTTTGGGAATTTAAACGGCTTATTGTTCCTGCCACTATAAAGTAGCCTAACTGATAAATAATAACTGTTAATCGTTAAGAGCCCAATTTAAAAGCTTCTAAAAATAGACCATAGGTAAAACCTATTTTCAAACTATTTAAAATATCTATTCCCAAAGAACCCGTGATTTTTCTTCTACTGCCATAAACCAGCCAGTTTAAGATTTCAATAATCAACACACACATTAAAGTAAATAAAACATCTAAAGAACCTTCTTGCCCAGCAATGGTAGAAACAGCACTTGCTGCAAGATTACCAAACAACAAACTAATAACTAATAAAGAAATTCGACGCCAAGGATTAAGCAACCATTGTTTAAACTTCTCAAAAATAACATTCAGTAATCTATTAAGACGAGTACTTTGCATAAATAATATTAAAAATATTTTTAATTTATAAGACTTTTAAGTTAAAAATACTAATATAGCCATTCAGCTCTCAGCTTTTTCTAGGTCATGCTGGGCAAAAAGATGCATGAAAGTAATAAATTACTTAGTATTGCTGATCATCTTTTCGGTGTCGGACTTTTAATTCTTCTTGGAAGCTAATTACTCCTTCTCGCTGATAGCTGATAGCTTACATAGGAATAATAGTTTAATATAGCAGAATATCAGACCATAATGTCTCAAGTTCAACAAAATTAGGATGACAGTTGATACCATTTCTCAAAAACTTTTCTACATTTTCTTGAGTTGTAGACCCATCCCTAGCTACTCACCCATTCCCCAACAATTATTATTACTTTAATCTTCCTCTTCAACAGTTAATTTTCAGGTGATCAAAAAAAAATATAGCAATCCCAAATCATTTGTCAAAACACCTAACTTCTTAAAAAAATAACTCCAACTCCTATTCCTTCTCTATTCTACCTCCCTAACCATTCAATAGCTCAATGCTTACCTATCTCCCACCTTAAAGCCATCTATTTATTTCACCAATAAGATCGGATTGCTATATTAATAGCAACCCTGCTATTTTCCAGCTAAATTAGGGTTTGAACCTTAAAACTTATAAAGATCAATTATCTAAATGAAACTCATACAACAGTTAGAAATTATCAATTGGTTTAAAACTCAACCAAAAAATAATCTTTTGATATTAGCATTTTCTATTTTATGGCTCTCCTTACTTGCTTGGTTAGCTTTCTTTTGTCACCTTGGTAACATTGGTTTAGTTGATGAAACAGAACCAATCTTTGCCGAAGCTGCTCGTCAAATGGTAGAAACTGGAAATTGGATTACACCTTATTTTAATGGAGAAACTCGCTTTGATAAGCCACCTTTAATTTATTGGTTCATGGCCATTGCTTATCATCTTTTTGGTATTAATGAATGGTCTGTTCGTCTCCCTTCAGCAATATCTGGAACTGCCTTAACATGTTTTGGGTTTTACATCCTATACAGATATGGTTTTTATTACCTAAATCCTGATATCTATACCCCTACAAATAAGTTTTTAATAGTCAGATTATTAATACCATGGATTAGTGCAGCAATGATCTGCTTAAATCCGGAAACTATTGTTTGGGGACGTATAGGAGTTTCCGATATGTTATTAACAGGCTGTATGTGTTCCGCACTATTAGCCTTCTTTATGGGATATGCTTCACAAACAGACAATACTCATATTCCTCAGCTAAAAAATAGCCAAATTCTCAGACAAAATGCTTCTTATTTACCCCATAATAGTCAATCCTCAAATACTGGAAAAACTCCCCTCTTTAACAAGTGGTATTTAGCTTTTTATATACTAATATCTTTAGCAGTTCTCACCAAGGGTCCCATAGGAATTGTTTTACCAGGAATCATTATTGGTTCCTTTTTATTATATGTAGGTAGATTTTTTCAAATCTGGCAAGAAATAAGTATTTTGCGTGGCATTCTAATTTTTTTTACCATTACATTACCTTGGTATTGTCTAGTTACTTTAGTGAATGGGAAAGAATATATTGATAGCTTTTTTGGTTATCACAATTTTGAACGTTTTACCAGAGTTGTAAACCACCATCAAGGACCCTGGTATTTTTATTTTTTAGTCCTACTAATTGGTTTTGCCCCTTGGTCTATTTATTTACCAGTAGCGATCGCTAAAACTAAGTTTTGGCAACCCCATTATTGGCGTAGTAAACCTAGAACTCAACAGTTAGGTTTATTTGCCTTTTTCTGGTTTACTTGCATCTTTACTTTCTTCTCCGTCTCCGCTACTAAATTACCTAGCTATGTCTTACCATTAATGCCAGCAGCAGCAATATTAGTAGGATTATTTTGGGGCGATATTATTATTCACAGAGATTTTTCTAGTAAAAATAATAAATCTGAAAATAATTCTACTCAATTATCTGTAAAGTCCACAGATAATTCTGTTAAACATATTTCTGGATTAATCAGAAATACTTCTCCATCAAAAGGTAGATTTTTATTTTTCTCAGTTGTTGCCAACATAATTTTTTTGTTGATTTTAGCCCTAGTAATTATCTACAGTTTTAACTGGTTAGATGGAGACCCAGCTATGCCATATTTCTCAGAGATAATTAGAAAATCTGGTTTATTAATTCGTGGTGGATTAATTTTGATAACCACAGCAATAGTCATTGGATTTTTTTTCATAACAAAACAAAATTCTTGGGTTTGGAGTGCTAATCTTATTGGATTAGTAGCTTGTTTAGTTTTTACTATCCATCCAATAATGTTTTTAGTAGATCAAGAACGTCAATTACCTTTACGACAGCTAGCTCAAACTATTGTTAAAGTTAAACAACCAGGAGAAAAAATAATTATGATTAGCTTTGAAAAACCTAGTTTAGTTTTTTATACTAGGCAACAAGTTGAATTTTTTCAACGCGCTACTAATGCCAGGAAATATCTAGAGAAAATTGTGCCAAAAGACCCTTCAGGTAATGTTATGATGATTGGCTACCCAAAAAAGTTTATTCATGTAGGATTACAACCAGGACAATATCAATATTTAGACACTCGTGGTGCTTATCAATTAGGTAAAGTTCCAAAAAGTTTATTTATGAAGAACTCAGGAGAAAGGAGGAATTAGGAGACAGGAGTCATCTTAAGAAGAAGGAGTTATGGTTTAAGTAATATTTATGATGCCACCCTGCACCAGGGCACAAGAAAAGTATATTCCTACCAGAAGTCAGAAGCATCTTAGACATGGGTAGACCAAAAAGAGTATTGTAAAATATTCAAACCAGATCATTCTCCTTGTTTCCTACTCATTGGTTTTGCACCTTAGTTTATTTAATCGACCAGAATTAGATTCTTGAATATTGCACAAGGTTCCCTTGAGGAGTCATAATATTACTTGATTCTGGCAAATGACTTTACTAGAAAATTTAGGACATTTTTAGAATGGATTTGCAGAAAAATACGGTGCACTCTAAGAATAATTAGCCCTTGGAAACCCACATCCCAAACTTGCTTTTGTTGTGGATTTAAAGGTGGAAAATTAAATTTCTCAATTCCTGAATGAGAATGTCCTACACTTTGGGGCTAAAAATTATAGCTTCGGAAAATGTAGCAAAAAATATATTAGTTGCGGGTGGGCATACACCAGACAGAAAACAGATTGACATTTTCTCATCTCTTTTTATCTTTAATTCACCTCTATAATTACACTTTAAGGTTTATTTTTCAGATGTCTAAATACTTACTCAACTTTCCCACTAGTTACGTGCTACTTTCTGTATTTTAAAATGTAGTATATAAATCCCCCCCCCTCTTAAATTCAGCTTATATACTGAGGATTTTTACTATTGGTTACTAATTTTCTATCTAAAAAAACTTAAATAAGTGGTAAGTGCCTAGGCAAAATTAATTCCCTAATTTTCTTCCCTATGATTCTTACAATACAAGCTGTTCAGCACCTAGAGTATGTGTAACTAACTTGGCACTACTTGGCTCAATATGTAATGATAGAGGACTAAAAGTTATTGAATACATCCTCACGGGCTGACTTGTAAGCTTAATGGTAGATATAGTAATCATTTGAGACAATAAGTTGAATAATAATTCAATTTAAAAAGGAATGGGATTTTGAGTTTGGGAGGTAGCGATCGCCAATTCACTTTTGTCCACCATCTGAGTTGATTATTTATTTATTTATTTAAAAAGTTTTGGAAATAGTTAAAAATATGATAAAAAAGGGTTAGTAAGTTTAAAATTGTAGTAATTGTGATTATAAAGTACCATTAACATTCTCAGTTAGAACTTATTTTTGCCCTAAATGCAGGACAGTTTTAATTGGGACGAGAATACAGCAATTAACATCAGGACTTACGCACGGGCACTACATGAGCGTGAGAAAAAATCCCATTCGCCCCTACATATGGTGTTTTAAAGGTTGATTTGCGTAAGTCCTGTAACATATTAAATAAAGTCTTAAACGAGGTGGGTATCATCTTGTCTGCGCTACAAAAATCGAAGGAAAGTAATTATGACTATTAATGTTAACGACATAGCCAAAAATATCGGCGATAGAGGTGATGATAAAGGTTACGGTATAGCCACCGACAGTAATGGTAATGTGTGGGTTACAGGATATTTCAATAGCAGGAGCATCGACATCGACGGAAATGGCACTAATGATTTGACCAGTGATGGCGGTGAAGATAGCTATGTAGCCAAGTTCGACAGCAATGGTAAATTCCAGTGGGCCCAAAATATCGGCAGTAGCAGTAATGATAGAGGCCTAGGCATAGCCACTGATAGCGATGGTAATGTGTTGGCTACAGGATACTTCTCTGGTAGCATCGACATCGACGGAAATGGCACTGATGATTTAACCAGTAATGGCGGTCAAGATAGCTATATAGCCAAGTTCGATAGGGATGGTAATTTCCTATGGGCCCAAAATATCGGCGGTAGCAATGGTGATAAGGGCCACAGCATAGCGGCAGACAGGGATGGTAATGTATTGGCTACAGGATATTTCAGGGACAGCATTGACATAGATGGAAATGACATTAATGATTTGACCAGTAACGGCCAACGTGATAGCTATGTGGCCAAATTTGACAAAAATGGTAATTTCCTGTGGGCCCAAAATATCGGTGGTGTAGGTGATGAAAATGGCCGAGGCATAACCACCCACAGTGATGGTAATGTTTGGATTACAGGATATTTCGATGCTGCCATCGACATAGACGGGGATGCCAATAATGATTTAAGCACTAATGGCAGTAGTGATAGCTATATAGCCAAATTCGACATCGATGGTAATTTCCAGTGGGCCAAAAATATCGGCGGTAGCAATGGCGATAGGGGCACAGGGATAGCTACCGACAAGGATGGTAATGTGTTGGCTACAGGATATTTCCAGGGCAGCATGGACATCGACGAAGATGGAACTGATGATTTGACCAGTAATGGCGGTCAAGATGGCTATATAGTCAAGTTCGATAGGGATGGTAATTTCCTGTCTGGCCAAAATATCGGCGGTGAAAGTAATGACAATAGCCGCAGCATAACCACTGACAGCAATGGTAATGTTTGGGCTACAGGATATTTCGAGGGCAGCATGGATATCGACGGAGATGACACTGATGACTTGACCAGTAATGGCGGGCTTGATAGCTACGTAGCCAAATTTAATAGCGATGGTGATTTCCAGTGGGCCAAAAACCTTGGAGGTAGAAGGCGTGATAGGGGTTTCGCCATAGCCAGGGACAACGATGGTAATGTGTGGGCTACAGGATATGTAAATGGTAGCATCGACATAGACAAAAATGGCACTAATGATTTGATCAGTAATGGCCGTGATGATATCTATATAATTAAATTTTCTGAGAATAACCTAGTCAATAATCCGCCCGTAGCCGACGACGAATCATTCACCATGGATGAGGATGGTACCCCAGTCACCCTAGACCTGTTAACAGGAGACACAGATCCAGAAAACGACCCCCTCAGCGTCAAATCCATCAACGCTAAAGAGCTAAGCCCAACCACAACTCAAACCATAACAGTACCCAACGGCACAGTCAATGTAGCAGTAGATGACACTATTACATTTGCCCCAGACCCTGACTACAATGGTCCCATTAACTTTAACTATATAGTAGAAGACGGCAATGGAGGAGAAGATATAGGTACAGTCACGGGCACAGTTAACCCAATCAACGATGCTCCAGTAGCTGACGACGATTCGTTCACTATGGATGAGGATGGCCCCCCAGTCACCCTAGAGCTGTTAACAGGAGACACAGACCTAGAAAACGACCCCCTTAACATCAAATCCATCAACGGTACAGAGCTAACCTCGGCCACAGCTCAAACCATAACAGTACCCAACGGCACAGTCAATGTAGCAGGAGATGACACTATTACATTTGCCCCAGACCATGACTACAATGGTCCCATTAACTTTAACTATATAGTAGAAGACGGCAATGGAGGAGAAGATATAGGTACAGTCACAGGCAGAGTTAACCCAATCAATGAATCATTCATCTTCGACATTACCGGTGAAGTTATTAAATTTACTCCCTCAAGTACAGAAGCTGAAATAATAGCTAAAGACGGACCTAGTATTCAGATAGGCAGCCAAACTATTTATATCGGTACTTGGCAAAGAACGGGTAACAACCAAGACCCCATTATTGCTAGTTTCGATTCAATAAACCACACTAATAACTGGGTACGAACAGATTATGAAACTACCGGAGCAGACGCTAGAGGTCGTGGTTTATTCTGGGATGGAGAAGACGACCTATATGCAGTTTTTAGCGTTGACGGTACTCAGGGAACTTCAGCTCAGGACTTTCGCCGTGCTACCACTGATGCTAAACAATATTGGTTACGCAGTTATGGTCAAGGTGGTGGTGCGAAAGTAAGTGTTCTTGCCAGGATAGATATAGATGATTTAACTAACCCTGGAGAAATGACAGATGCAGCATATTTAACAGCACTTTTGAGCAACGGTAAGAGTAATACATTGAAAGTTACTGATATATCTCTTAAACCTGATGATAATTTAATCGTAAAAGCTGATTCTTACTTTTCACCACGCAACCCTGATGGTAGTCGGATTCAAATACCAGCTGGTTTCTCTTCACCATTTGATTATACATTAGTAATAACGCCTCAGTTAAATGAAGTTCTTGAGACTGAAGTTATTTTTTAGGTACTGAAAGATATTAGAGGTAGCACTACGGATTTAGGGTGCAGACATTGGCAAATTATGTTTGTGAATTGCAAGTAAAAAGCTTAGTTATAGATATCTTTGGCTTTTTTACTTGCCCGTAGCGCTATATCTCTCAACTAAGAATGTGGGAAAGTTCGACGTAACTTCCCTACAAAATCAGGAATTACCGAAAGGCACTATGTTGTAGTATAAATATCTGAGATATAGCAATTCTCATCAGCAGTAAGGTACAAAATTCGTTTCTTTGAGTACGGACGTTGCATAGAACCCACATTCCGCACTACAAAATGTAGCACAGAAAGAGGGGAAAAGTTGAGTAAGTATTTATACTTATAACTTACATTCCGCACTTCCGGCATGTAGTACAAAAAGATACATGAATTATCATCAGATTACTATTTTCACCAAAATACTCTCCTGATTTAAATGACATAGAACATGATTTTAGTGCATTAAAAAGAGCTAGAATGTATTTGCCTGTCAATACATCTCGATTTGGAAATTATTCGTAATTATTTTACCAAATAGTGTCTTGTTCTTATTTAAACAGGATTATAATTGGCGATCGCTATCCTCCAATTCAATAACCTTGCTTTTTACCCTCACAGATGGAAAAGAGGAGATTTTTTTCATCTTCTCCATAAGCCACAGAAAATGAAACACCCATTCCTCTATCCCCATGGAAAAATGGCTATCTAAAGATGACTCGATTATATACTCCATTTTAAACAGGACTATAATTGGCGATCTATCCTCCAATTCAATAACCTTGCTTTTTACCCTCACAGATGGAAAAGAGGAGATTTTTGTCATCTTCTCCATAAGCCCCAGAAAATGAAACACCCATTCCTCTATCCCCATGGAAAAATGGCTATCTAAAGATGACTCGATTATATACTCCATTTTAAACAGGATCAGGACTTACGCAAGTACGCTATATATAGCGTACTGTCGATATGAAATTATCCATACTATAATTAGTCTTTTTTTCAGATAGATATTACTTTTAATGTATATTTAAACAAAGTTACAAAA
>JAKQYE010000243.1 GCA_023356605.1 Trichodesmium sp. MAG_R02
CTGTAATAACTGTAGCAATGGCAATAGCTGGAATCAGATAAGCAATAATAAGTACAGTATATTGGGCAACCTGAGTCCAAGTAATACCTTTCATCCCACCTAAGATTGCAAAAAAAGCAACTATAATCATCCCAATGAGAACACCAGTGCCAATATCAACTTGCAAAAACCGACTGAAAACAATGCCAACTCCTCTCATTTGTCCTGCAACGTAAGTCATAGACACAAAGATGGCAGCGATAACTGCAACTATACGTACAACATTTGAGTAGTAGCGATCACCTACAAAGTCTGGGACTGTATATTTGCCAAACTTTCGCAAGTATGGAGCAAGTAGCAATGCTAATAGTACATAACCACCAGTCCATCCCATAAGATAGATCGAACCATCATAACCCAAAAAAGAAATTAACCCCGCCATTGAAATAAATGAGGCAGCAGACATCCAGTCCGCTCCAGTAGCAGCACCATTAGCAATGGCAGGTACCCCTTGGTCAGCGACAAAAAAACCTTTACTATCTTGGACTCGCGATCGCCATCCAATGTATAGATAACCCATAAAGGAAACAGTTACCAAAATAAATGTCCATACTTCTGCACTCATCTAGTCTCTCCCATCAGTATTAGATTTTTGATTTAGTTTGTCTATCTTGTATTTTTTATCAAGTTTATCCATTTGAATAGCGTATGTAAAAATTAAGATTACGAACACATAAATTGAACCTTGTTGTGCTATCCAAAAACCCAAGGGGACACCAAAGAATTGAATAGTGTTTAAGGGTTGAACTAATAAAATACTAAAAACAATTGATACTATTGCCCAAACTATTAGTAAGTTTCGGATTAATGTGGTATTAGCACGCCAGTATGCTCGACGTTGTTCTTCATTCATTTTTTTAGTTTTTGAGTGATATTGACACTCTCACCATTAAATCAAAGATTATAACGAGAGTCTTCTTTCAACATTTATGATAGATATATTTATCAGATTTTCTACCCAAAACCTCAATTATAGTCATTTAATTTAAGAATGAAACATTTTTTTTTCTAAAATATTTTCATAGCAAAAAACCCTTGTCTCAATCTCAAGTGAAACGACTATAATTGAAGGATATTACCAAAGTCATATGACTTATGATTTATAACTTATGACTTATAAATTATGACTTGTGTCATAGCTCTTGCAAAAATCTTTCAATAAGTATATATTTTCTAATAGTTGGGTATAGCAGTCGAAGCAAAGGGCACGGACATTTCTAAATTATCAAACTCGGCCATGAATTATTTTGAACTCTTGTATGAGCGACTTTTACCTTACCCGTAGCCCTATATAGGTAGATATAGAAACAAATCTGGACAATTTTCAAAATGGCATTTTATAACCATGATTCACTTAAGTCTGAACTGAACCAAAGAGGTTGGCGTTTAACCCCTCAAAGGGAAACTATCCTGCAAGTGCTTCAACGTCTACCTCAAGGCAAACACTTAAGTGCAGAAGAAATATATAATCTGTTGCTACATCAACAGGAACAAATCAGTCTATCTACGGTTTATCGAACACTACATTTATTGACAAAAGTAGGTATTCTGAGGGAACTAGAATTAGCTGAAGGACATAAACATTATGAGATAAGTGCTCCTAGCCTTTATAAACATCATCATTTAGTTTGTCTTCAATGTCATAAAACCTTTGAGTTTAATGATGATTCTATACTAAAAATTAGTCAGAAGCAGGCTATGAAAGAAGGTGTTGAAATGTTAGATTGTCAACTAACAGTTCATACTGTTTGTATTGAGGCTTTACGGAAAGGTTGGCCTGCTTTAGTAGCTACTAGTTGGTGTTGTCCAAGAACTAACTTAGGAATAAACTCTAACTCAAATAGTCAAAAGGCAACTCTGGAGGAGGAGGAGGAACTACCGAGTATTCAATAACTGCTTTATGACTCTCGCGGTTAGTTTGCACTTCTGCAGCGATCGCTTCAAATCTAACCTCCAAACAACCATAAACAATATCCAATTCTGTAATTACCTCTATTTCCCCCATTCCATTGGGAACAAAATCAGTCAACCAACGTGGTCCTGCCACCACTGCTCGAGCTTGGCGATCGTAAACCCAGATTTTAACATAAATCCTAGGTAAACCTTCCGGTAATTTCACCCTCACTTTTACCGATCGTCCGGCCATGACATCCTTGGCCAGAACCTCTATATGAGGAACTGGCAATGGTTGTTCATCAGGCAAAATATAACTTTGTCTCGAAATTGATTGCTCCTGCTCTTGAGAAATATTGCCTAAACCAAAATTCCATTGCTTCTCTTGGTTTGGCAAAATTTCTTCTAATTCTTCATCTTCAATCACAAATTCTTGTGCTTCCCAATTAATTTCATCATGATTTACACTCGCAAATTCCTGATCATTAACCATTAGACTTATAGAATCATTATCCTCCAATTCCTCTATTTCAGTTTTTTGCTTAGACTCTGATATATTCTCTAATTCTGTACCCTTATCTGTTTCCTCTATTGATGGCAAAGAAGAAGCCTTCATCCATTGCAACAACTCAGAATCATTCATCAAGGAATGAGCCTTTGAAAAGAATCTATCCTCCAATTTCAAATCCTTAAAGTCTTTGTTTCCAAGAGCAAATTTTGTCGGAAAAGGTACAAGATCTGCCATATTCTCAGGCACTTCCCCTTGGTCAACAGTTTCCGAGTCTGACTCAACTCCAAATTGTAAACTTGTCTGCCCCTCAGACCATTCCGAATCTTGCCAAACATCATCCGCCTCATCTGGATCTGTAGGAGCATTTGACTTAGGCAACAAATCATTAATCTGAGCTGCCTCTTTGGCCACATCCTCCGGTAATGGATTTCCAAATGTTGGTAATTTTAAAGATTTGGAACCTGACTCCCCTGTAACGGATTCACATATTTGTGTTGCTAATAATTGCTCTTTATCTATTTTTTGCTCTAGTTTACTCTGATTAATTTTTTCTACTAATTCCTGAAAAGAATTAAGTTTTTGCTCTGGCTTTATTCCAGCAAAACTTGTTTGTGGAGAAACTATTTCCTGATGCTCATCTTCAACAAAATTATCATCAATTGCTGCTAACCAATTTTCCAATGGGGCTGTAATTGTAAAAGATTTATTAGCTAGAGTGTTCCTATGATCTGTGAGAATAATTTCTCCTAATATTAGATTAGTTTTAATATTTTCCGGCACATTAACTGTACAGGCAAAAATAATAGGTGCCACTTGCTCTGGTAGAGTTTGTTGTACTTCAATTAAAATTCCTGAAGTTTGAGGATTACGCAAACAAATTTTCAAATTTCCATTAACTATTGGGGTATTACTATCTGCAATTACAGAATCTTTTTTTATTAAATTATTTTGATTTTCTAAGGGTAGGTTATCAAAGCCTTCATTAGATTGAAGACTCTGATTTTGATTATCAATAGTTATCTGCCCAGATATAATTAATCCAACTCCAGGTTTAGCAATGTAAGATGCTTCATCTAAAATTAACTCTAAAGGGAAATTTACAGTAGAGTTAGCTTTGCTCTTAGTATCTGTCTCTGTTTCTTGATTTAGCTCTAGTTCTACTTCTGGCTGAATTTGGCCCAACATTAATGAGTTATTTATCAGAGTGTCAGTTAGTTCTTTTAATTGATTATCTATATCATTGAATTGTTGGTTTTGAATTTTAGTATTTTGCTTTTCTTGGTCATCACTTTTCCGGTCATCACTATCTAGAAAATTAGTGATATTTTCCACAGTCTCTGATTCTTCATATAATACTTTTGATTCATCTTGAATATAACCATTTAATAATTCTATTTCCTCTGATTTAATTGCCTCTAGTTTGAGAAATTCAGGAGAATTTTTTACTATATCTTCCCCTTGATTAATGTTGACTTGATTTATGTCTGCTTGACCAGAAAAAAACGATGCATTTTCATCACTCATCAGCTCCTTTAACTCAGGTTGAGAATCTGCTACTGTATATAGTTCCTGATTCTGTGGTTCTAGTTGTTGTGAAAAATCTGAACTATCATACTCAGTGGGTAATACCTGTAGATGGACAACATGTTGCTTTGCTTCTTTTGATGATGTGCTTAGTTTAGCTAGACAACGAAATTCCCAAAAACCAGGGTTAAGTCTAGTAAAAGGTATAATAGACACCAGACCTTGAGAGCGAGTACGACTAGAACGCTTATGAACTCGCCTTACAGGTGGGGTTTCTTCAGTAGAATCGTGAATAATCCGAATCTGGACTTCCGTATTGGCTATATAGGTATTAGCCACAATGCGATAGCGACCTTCTAGAATTTCCACATCGGCTGATTCTAAAGGTAGCCAGGTTTGGTCCCCCTCTTTCTGTAGCAAAAATTCCCAGTCTGACATCTACGGCTACAGCTTTACTCTACAAAACAAAATTTATATATTTCATTATATCTCAGATAATTAGTTATGTAGATAATTTTAAGTGCTCAAGTCATAATTTTTTTTAATCTTAACATTTTATATATCACAAATATTTTTTTTGTCAATAGAAGTTTTGTAGCTTTCTATATTTCTTAACTAATTGTTTAATTGCTTTTGTTCTAGGTTTTGAACCGTTCTTTCTCCTAGATACTTTTCTCTGTGCTGACTTACAGCAGTTTTCATGTCGGTAGAACACAGTAGGGACGCCCTTATGCAACGTCCCTACAAGGTTTTGATTATGGCGATGTAGTTCATCAATTTGAAAAGCGCTGTAAGTTCACCGAAAAATTGGGTTTAAGGCCTCGCCCTAGAAGGGCGACTTTTTAGTTGATTTATAAATATGTCATCATATTGTTAGTTTGAAAGTCAAATTATGAAAGCTAGATTTAAGTACTGTATATATCGAATATATCTAGTGTGATAATTGATTTTATTCTTTATTATTGGAGATATCTAATAGTAATATATCAATATAAAAACATATTAAGAATCATATAAAAATCACCATTACAGTTTTTTTGATGGAAGCTAAATTTCACAATTAATTTCAAATAAAATTTCTACAACTTATTGTTACGTAGCTCCTTAATTATTTAATTGTTGATGAAAATGTATAAATTATATTGATAAATTTACCACCCACATTTAAAAGTAATGTGAGTGGTAAAAACTCTGCCTACATTACAGAATTAACCTCAGTAATTTCAGGAATTTTTTCCCGGAGTTTGCGCTCAATACCCATTTTGAGAGTCATGGTAGAACTGGGACAAGAACTGCAAGCTCCCTGTAATCTAAGATTAACTATTGGACCCTCAATCTCTACTAATTCGACGTTACCACCATCTGCTACCAGAAAGGGTCGTAATTCATTTAATACAGTTTCAACATTTTCATTGGTAAGTGCTAGTACTTCAGTCATTCTTCTCTCCTTGTTTTTTTGAATCTATTATGGATACTAAAACTATAGTTAATCCTAACTTGCTGAACCTGGAAATAAACCAAAATTTCTGATTTTTATACAACTGCCGATTCTAACAGTTTCATATTAGAATAATTAAACTCAGTTGTTGTTTTTTGACCCTTTTCTGTAGAATTAACAACTTGGCTAGTCATTATGTAGTAGTTGCCAAATTTTTCATAAGAGTCCTCAAATTCCAGTTCCCTAATTACTTCATTAGTTTGAGGGTTACGGAAGATAGCGTTATAGTGAGTAGCAATACAACCGTCTGATGTCTCCAAGGTTTTATGGGTATTAATGACAAAGGCCATCCGGCCCATGACTCTACTGACTAGACAAATTTCTTGGCCTCTAACTTTGTAATTTGACCCCATGGCATCCCCTTCAACAAGAATTTCAACTGCACCTGTGTCATCTTTATGGCCAAGACTGAAACTATTTTTACCATGGGATTTTTCAAATGATGAACGTTTGCGGTGGGTAACTACGTCCCGTAGCTGAGTATAAACACTTTGTTGTACTTCTTCGTCTGGGATACCTGTAACTTCCACAGAAAAATCTGACTTAATACAAATTTGGCCATTATAGATTTCTGACCCTTGTTTAAGTTCAATATCAGCACTACAACCAGGAAAATTCAAGTCCCAAGTATAGCGATGTTCGTAGGCAGCTTTAAATAAATCACGGGCATTTTGCTCAGTCATAAAAACCTCCTAATTATGGAAATTTTATTCTCAGGATTTAGGCAACAGTACTAAATGTAGTGAAAATTCCTCAAATATTCAGCAAAGCATACACCAAATATAGTGGTTATCCATAATTCCTAATCACACCATTTTACTATATGGTGGTAATTCTAGGGTAAACATTCAACAATAAGCTATTTTTTTTAATGGAGGAGGTAAAAGCCATGAATAAATTGATAAAGAATTACTGAAAAAGTAGGCTCCCTTAACTCGGAGTTGTATTCTTTTAAATCTCCTTCAAAGAGTGCAGAGAACCTCATTGCTAAGAGTTGAAGAGCTGAATTTTTTGCATGTAAAACTATTAAATATGATTATTATCAAAAAAAGACTTAATTTTTGAAGGAACTTGAATCCTTTCAACCATTATCCCACAATACTTTTGAAGGGCTTGTCACCCCGTGAGTTTTCTCCCCATATCCCCTATACCCCATGTCCTTATTCCATAATTAGGCCACTCTACAAACCAGATTTAGTATTCATTCCGGAAGTGCTATCCTCTTTGTTGAGAGTGAGAATAACTTAATATTGACGAGGAGTGAAAATTATGGTATACACACCATCATTCAAACCAACTTACGGACAAAACACTTTTAACTTATCATCCACAGCAATAACAACAACATTGTTTTGGAGTAATACCTCACTGCCTACAACACCCCTATTTGGTACAGATGGCATCCGAGGTAAAGCAGGAGAACTACTCACTGCCCCCTTAGCCTTACAAATAGGTTTTTTGGCAGGACTTGTATTGCGGCAATATTCTCCAAACCCCGGCCCTGTAATTATGGGTCAAGATACCAGAAACTCTGGCAATATGTTAGCTATGGCTCTCTCGGCAGGTTTAACAGCAGCAGGGTTAGAAGTTTGGAACTTAGGTTTATGTCCGACTCCTTGTGTTGCTTATCTTACCAGGGTTTTAGAAGCAACAGGCGGAGTTATGATTTCTGCTAGTCATAACCCACCCGAAGATAATGGAATAAAATTTTTTGGTTCCGATGGTACAAAACTCTCTTCAGAATTACAGAAACAGATAGAATCTGGAATTCGAGGAACAGCAGATTTTCCTCTTATCCATAGCAACTGGGGACAACATTACCATAGACCTGAGTTAGTCAAGGAGTACCAAGCATCTCTACATTCTCCATTAACACCAGGATATTTCCAGGGAATGAAAATAGTTCTAGACTTAGCTTGGGGAGCAGCAGTTAATACTGCCCCAGAAGTTTTTCAGGCAACGGGGGCAGAAATTATTTGTTTGCATGACCAACCAAACGGCGATCGCATCAATGTTAACTGTGGTTCTACCCATCTGCATCACCTCCAGCAAGCAGTGGTGGAACATAATGCTGATATAGGATTTGCCTTTGATGGAGATGCCGACCGAGTATTAGCAGTAGATTCTCAAGGTCGTTCCATTGATGGAGATTACATACTCTATTTCTGGGGTCAAAGCTTAAGTAAAGCAGGGTTACTGCCAAACAATTTGATTGTCACTACAGTTATGGCAAACTTAGGCTTTGAACGTGCTTGGCAAAAACAGGGTGGACAAATATTACGGACAAAAGTAGGAGACCAATACGTTTATGCAGAAATGCAGCGAACAAGGTCCATGTTAGGTGGAGAACAATCAGGACATATTCTTTGCCCCCACTATGGGATTACAGGAGATGGTTTAATGACGGCCTTGCATTTGGCAACCCTAGTCAAAGATTCTGGAGTTTCTCTAGCAGAATTAGTAGACCAAAGCTTTCATACCTATCCCCAACTACTCCGAAATGTCAGGGTTGAAGACCGCGATCGCCGAGCCAACTGGAAAAACTGTGAACCATTAATCAGAGCTATAGAAGAAGCAGAAACAGCTTTGGCAGATTTTGGACGAGTATTAGTCCGGGCCTCTGGTACAGAGCCAGTGATTCGAGTTATGGTAGAAGCTATTAATTTTGAACTAGCAAGCTCTTGGACAGAAAATCTAGTTTTAGCAGTCCAGCAACATTTGTTACCTACTAAAGGCTAAAAATATAGATGATCCTAGACAAGCTACAAAATATCTAGGATATCAAAAAAAATAAGGAATTTGCAGATAGGGAGGTGAGGTATATAGTATAAGGAGCTCAGTCTGGTTGGTAGAGGGCAAAAAATAATTAACAATTGTCACAACTATTGTCACAACTCCTGATACACTACCAATACCTCCGGAAGTAGAAACTCCTCCCACTACACAAGCAGCGATCGCATCTAATTCATACATATTACCAGTATTATTAGTAGCACTACCAACACGACCTGCTTCTAATACTCCAGCAAATCCGTATAATAAACCCGCTAAAGTATAAACAATTAATAAATACTTAATAACACTAACACCAGAAACAGTTGCTGCTTCAAGATTTCCTCCTATAGCATACATATTTCTCCCCAAAATAGTTTGATTCCATAAAACCCAAATAATTCCAATTACTATGACTGCATAGATAATTAAATATTGGGACTTACACAATTTTTAAGCCCAAATATAGCCCAAACTCTCTCTGTGAGAGGCAAAAACCAATACGATTATTAGTCAACCAATTAAAAAAACGGAAAGACATAGCTGTACGAAAAGCT
>JAKQYE010000244.1:0-2937 GCA_023356605.1 Trichodesmium sp. MAG_R02
GTTGATTTTTTCTACAGGTTATGTCCTTGTTGCTTTTTAGCTTCAAAAGTCATTCTATGCAGCAGTTTTTATATTGGTAGACCACGGTAGGGACCTTGCATGCAACGTCCCTACAAGGTTTTGGTTATGGCGATGTAGTTCATCAATTTGAAAAGCGCTCTAAATGACAGGACTTACCCAAAAAACACGGTTTCTACAGTAAATCATTGTTTTTAACACATAAATATCTACGAGAAACCCGGTTTGCGGAGTTTGCCTGCGTAAGTCCTGAGGATATGAAAAAGCTAGACTAAAAATAGCTAAATTTCATGCCTCATAACAAGGTCAAGCCCTTTATATAGTAACATCCGTGAACAATTCATATGGTCGCAATTCTCAAATCCTTGTTAACTGTTATTTACCCTGCCATTGAAGAGTCTAGAGATATGGGTTACAATAAAATGATATTATACTCAAGAATGCCATGGAAGACTCTATATTAGTTGTGGTTTTAGGCAAGTTAGAGCGATCGCCCAGCTCAGAACATAACCCTCGAAAAACTGCTTAGAAAAAAGTTCCGTAGTCCTGCTTGGGCAATGGTTTTTGAGTCAAAGGGGAATAGGTTAATGGGAAGTAGAGAGGTGGGGTTATGGGAAGTTTTTTTCCCACATCAGTACCCTTGTGTTGAGTTTTTCCCTCCCTCTGCCGAAAAATTGTCATGTCCCCATCTCTTTCACCATTACTATGCACCACTATCAAATTTTATCTGATCTGTCACCAAAATAATTTATGAGGAGTCTTCAATGTATCAGTTGACATCTGATTTCGATGGGTATCCTCTAGTAACAACAAACGGAAGGGGTGCAGACAAACCTGCCAAGGAAAAGGATTATTTTTAATTTGATGCCATTTTTCCTTAAATACTTCTGCTTGTAAATGGTAGTCAAAAGCATTTATTGCAGGTTGATATAATTTTAAATATAAAGTCATCCGATGTTGAGTTTCGCTGGTTGCCGCTAACCAACAGGGAAAAGTATTCGGTTGGTTTTCCTCCTCAATAAAAGTAATTTGGTGAGCCCGAATACCAACGTGAGAAAAATATTCTGGAATAGGTTCGACGACCTGAAGACTGCATCCCCACTCAACAGCTTCTATTTTATGATCTTCTATAATTACTGCTTGAGAAAAGTTCTTACAACCAGTTAATTGAGCAACCCTCACACTGCTAGAATATTCAAAAATGTCTTGTTTAAGGCCATGAGTCAGAATAATTCCATCATCGACTACTAATAGATGTTGGCAAATGCGATAAGCTTCCTCTAGGTTGTGAGTTACCAGTAAAGTTACTCCTGGATAATTTTCTAGGGTGGTAAGAACTAAGGTTTCAATTTGATGTCGTAGGTGGGTATCCAATGCCGAAAAAGCTTCATCTAACAATAAAGCGTCTGGTTTACTTGCTAATGCTCGGGCTAAAGCTACCCTTTGTTGCTGACCACCGGAAAGTTCCCCCGGATATCGTTTTTCATATCCTGGTAACTGGACTGCCAAAAGATGGGCTTGTACTTGTTGTTGAATCTCGTTTGATGACAAACCTTTTGGCAAACCGAAAGCAATATTTTCAGCCACGGTTAGATGGGGAAAAAGAGCGTAGTTTTGAAATAGATAACCAACATTGCGATCGCGACTGGGCAAATCAATTTTCTGTTTTGCATCGAATAATACCCGGCCATTTAAAACTATACATCCTCGAGTGGGAGTTTCCAAACCAGCAATACAACGCAGAATCATACTCTTACCGGCACCAGAACCTCCTAATAACCCTACTGGTTTATTATTAGCGCTGAAAGTAACATCTAACATAAATCCGGAAAGTTGCTTCTGGATATCTACAAATAGACTTTGTGACTGACTAGGATAACTGAGTGTCAGAAGTTTCCCTTTAACTTTAGATACAGAACGCACATCAATAATTTGCTTTTCTGTTTTTTGTACCATGCGCTTTTTAATTTTAGATTCTGACCAGAAGTTAACACTAGTTATCACTCCAAGAGATATAGCTAAAATTACTAATACCCAAATAAGTGCTTCCTTCATATTTCCACCTTCGGAAGCAAAGAAAATAGCAATAGGAATAGTTTCAGTTTTCCCGGGAATACTTCCTGCCAACATTAAAGTTGCTCCAAACTCTCCCAGGGATCTGGCGAAAGCTAATAATGTTCCGGCAATTATTCCTGGTTTTGCCAAAGGTAACAAAATTTGCCAAAATACTCTCCATTCTGAAGCCCCTAAAGTTCTAGCACAAGCCAGCAAACTGGTATCAATTTGATTAAAAGCTGCTAGTGATGTTTTATACATTAGGGGAAATGAGACTACAGTAGCTGCTATTACAGTGGCAGGCCAAGTAAAAATTAATGTTATCCCCATTGAGGAGAGTACATGACCAAGGGGACCGTTTCTGCCTAGCAATAATAGTAATAGAAAACCTGTGACGGTTGGAGGTAATACCAAAGGGGATGTTAAAATAGCATCAATTAGTCCTTTGTTTTTACCGCGATATCCCAGCATCCAACGTGCTGTGGCGATGCCCAGGAAAAAGGTAATAACTGTAGTTACTGTTGCAGTTTTTAGGGAAATCCAAGCAGGAGAGAAGTCTAAATTCATTATTAATGTTAATAAAAGGTAAGTTGTGACTGGGATAGACAACTTTTGGTTGATATTTTTTGTGTATTAATCTTGTAGCAAAAGGAAGAAGCTTGACATAAGTAAATTTTGTCAAGGTAGTAGACTGATACAGCTAAAACAGTACATTAGCTTTTTTGGTATAATTCTTGCATTATGACAAGGTTTTATCATTCGCTTCTAATGCAACATTTAAGGTGTATCAGTCCAGTATTTATTTTTATACTGGCGCTGGGTGTTAGGTGTTAGGTGTTAGGTGTTAGGTGTTAGGTGTTAGGT
>JAKQYE010000244.1:3037-8766 GCA_023356605.1 Trichodesmium sp. MAG_R02
AAATAAATGAAACTACATCTAAATCTGGCTGCCGAGTTGTTATAGAATATATGGAAATATAAACAACTTTACTTACGGGAGGGTACAAGTGGCAAAATTAGTTAAATTTCAGTTAGATGATGATGAAGAGTCTTTTGTCTATGTGGAAGTGGACGAAAAATTACCAGTCAGTAGCAATGAAGATGACGATGAAGATGAAGGGTTGATTGGACTTGGGGATGAGGTCGTCCAACAAGCTAAACAAACACTGGGAAAGGCCCTTGCTAGTATTAAGCCGGTGGCCAACGCAATTATCAAAAAGGTTCAGGACTTAAATAAACCAGCGGATGCTGTAGAGGTGAAATTTGGGATAAAAATGAGTGGTGAACTGGGAGCTGTTATTGCATCAGGTAGTGCAGAGGTTAACTATGAAATTACTCTAAAATGGAACAAGACGGAGGGCTAGTAACGGTAAGGTTGGCTATGGATAACTATAGAATTTAAAAAGTTGGAAGTGGATAAGATTTAATGGTTTTAGAATTATCTATTGTTAGGGTCTTTAAATCTGGAGGTGGTGTTGCTGGTTCGGGTTTTTTGGTTTCTAATGAGTATATTTTAACTTGTGCTCATGTAGTGGCTTATTGTTTAACTAGTTCTCCAGAAAATGCAAAAAAAATTATGAGGCAGAAAGAAATCCCTGATGAAATTATTCAGGTTAATTTTCCTATTTTTGAGAAAGGTAAGATAGGTGAAAAACTTGAGACAAAAGTGACTTTTTGGCAACCTTTAAATGCTCAGGAAAATATACAAGATATTGCAGTATTAAAACTAATAAATCCTGATCTACTTCCCGAAGGTGCTAAACCAATTAATTTAATTCAAATAGGAAATCAATCTCTTTGGGGAAATAAGTTTAAAGCATTTGGTTTCCCAGAAGAAGGGATAAAAGGTGAATGGGCTACCGGAAAAGTCGTGGAATGGATAGGTCAAGGTCTTATCCAACTTGAGGGTACTAGACAGACAGGGCTTCGTTTGGAGAAAGGGTTTAGTGGTACTGCTATCTGGGATGAAAAACTTCAGGGTGTTGTGGGTATGGCGGTACAAGAAGACCATAAACGTCCTGAGGCTAAAGTGGCTTTTATGATTCCCACGGACCTACTACTTCAAGTTGGGGATTTGGCCACGGTTTGTCGGGTTGATGGTAGGAGACAAGGCGCGATCGCTATCTTGGAAAATTATTTTCAAAACTGTACCACAGAAATACGCTATGCTTACTACCTATCTTTGCCAGAAATTTCTATTCCTTTAAGTTCTGGGAAATATCCAAATGAGTTCCCTGGATCTTTGAATGAGATGATTCAAAATTTGAGCGACCGAACAAAGGAAAATTATTCTTTACTGGAGAGATTTATCTGTTTTTTATTACTGCATCTCGAGGATTTAAAAAAACCTTCTGAGCTTTGCCATAAATTAACAGAATGGTTGGAAAAATATTCGCAAAATATTGAAGATTTGAAGGCTGTTTTAAGAAAAGAAAAAGCTCTTAAAAATCAGGAAAAATTTCAGATCAAACAACCAGAACCTTGCCTATTAGTAGCTGCTATTGAAAAGAGTAATGATTATTATATTTTGAAGGCATGGCTAATTGAAAATCCTCAAAATTATACTCCGGAAGATCCTCAAGGTGTCCATTCTTTTATTGACGAAGAAAATGTTCTTATGAATAAAAAAGGAACTATAGTTAGTAACAAAGATCCTTCGGAGTTGAACAAATCTAAAAATTTAACTGAATTACTACAGTTCTGTTGGCATGATGCTGCGCGCCGTTCTAGTTTTAATCTTAAGAAAATTGCAGTATTTTTACCTTACAAATTAATCGACGGGTACATTAAGCCAGTAGATCAATATCCAAAAGATAAGAATGGATCTAAATTGTTCGAAACTCCATTGGGAAAAGAGTGTGAAGTAACCGTGAGATTTTCAGAACGCCTTAAACCCTCAGACGCATCTAATAAATCTCAGGAAAAGTGGCGATCGCTAACCAGCAGAAAAGGTGAAAAAGCAATTGAGATTTTTCATCCTTCAGGTATTAGCAACGTTAGGAGCTTTTACGAGGAAATTCTTCCCGGCGATGTAGTGGCAGTAAAATTAACAGAAGTGCTACCATCAGAGACAAAGAAACGAACATTTATTATGAGGGCTTTTCACGATGCCGGAATTCCTGTGGCACTGTGGATAAGGCCAGAAGCAAAAAATCTTGACTGTGGTAACGCACTGACAAATATATGTAACGCCTGTGACTGTTGGTCACAGTTACCTAAAATTCTACAGAAAAAACGTTGTGAAGTTCGGCAACAAGAACTTGACACACATATTGGTAATCACTTATCATTACTTTGGGATGATCCTAATATTGTACCACCTATTACAAAACTGGAGATGCTAGAGTCATGAATAACTGGGAAATTTTCAAGGAAAACACAGAACCTCATGATGGCATCGAAAATTTGCCACCACCTCCTAGTTGGCGACCTTTTGGTCATGAGAACAAACCTGGTGAAAGTCCCTTGAGGCGACGTGGTGAAACTTTTCAGGCACGTCCTAATGAGGTCAAAATGATTAATGCTGCATTATATTTGAGGCGACCTCTCCTAGTCACTGGTAAACCAGGAACCGGTAAGTCTTCCCTCCCTTATGCTGTAGCTCGACAACTAAAACTGGGACAAGTGCTTTACTGGCCAATTACTACCCGCACTACTTTGAAAGAGGGACTATATAATTATGATGCTATTGGTCGCTTGCAGGAGGTTAAACAACAGGAACAGCTAAATAATCAAACTATTTCCCCAAAAGGATACCGAGAACAGATACAACAAATTGAAAAATATATAACTCTGGGTCCTTTGGGAACTGCTTTGTTGCCTTCAAAATATCCCCGGGTTCTTCTGATAGATGAAATTGATAAAAGCGATATTGACTTACCTAATAACCTGCTCACTGTTCTCGAAGAAGGGTTATTTGAAATTCCAGAGTTGGTCAGAATAAAAAAAGAGGTAAACAAGGTAACGGTGCGTACTGCTTACAGTGATGAAACTGAAGCCAAAACTGGTTCTCAGATGGAGGCGGAAATAGAGAATGGGCGGATAACCTGCACCGCTTTTCCTCTTGTGGTGATGACTAGTAACGGAGAGAGAGATTTTCCTGCACCTTTTTTACGGCGGTGTTTGCCTTTAAGGATGAAATCTCCAACTAAAGAAGAATTGACTAGAATAGTTATCGCTCATTTTAATCAACATACTGCTGAACAGGAAAAAATTCAAACACTAATTGCAGATTTTATTGATCTCCAAGATGGAGGAACTCTGGCAACTGACCAGTTATTGAATGCAATTTTTATGGTGACAAAGGGTCGTATCCCTGCCACCGAAGGTAAAAGATTTGTTGAGGACGAATTGGTAAGACAACTTTTACAAGATTTAGGAAGAGTTGAGGCTGAAGATTAAAGGATGAGTAATTCCAGTTTTGAGCATACCATTAAACGTTTGATAGACCGACTCGCTCGAACCGGAATTTTAGAAGGTCTGGAACTCAGCGATGAAAATATTGCTGATAGTATTTGGTTGGCTTTACAAATGGGTACGGTAGAAACTCCAGAAAAGCCGAAGCCAAAACATGAAGATAAACCGGAAAAACTGCCGATAATTTTTGAAGACAGTGATTTTGAACCTGTTACCGAGAGAGAACCCCAAGTATCAGTGGTCACGGAAGAATCAATTGACCCAACCCCCGAAAAACCTCCAGTTAAAGGTGTACCCTTCCAAACTCCGGCGGCTCCAGCTCTCCAGAATGTACTGGAGTTGGGTCGTGCCTTGCGTCCTCTCATGCGGAAAGTTCCCTCTCTCTCCAGAAAAGTATTAGACGAAGAAGAAACGGTGAATGTCATTGCCGAGCGGGATATCTGGTTGCCCGTTACTAAACCAGAACCCGAACGCTGGCTTGACTTAGAACTGGTGGTAGAAGAGTCCAGTTCCGCTTTTATTTGGAGAGAGACGGTGAATGAAATGCAAGAAGTCTTGGAAACTCAGGGAGCATTTAGAAATGTCCGAGTCTGGAGCTTGCTCAGTTCAAATACCAAAAAATTAAAATTAGTCCGGCGACATAACAGTGGTAAACCAAGACAACGTCAACATAGTCGCCGAGAATTGATTCATTCTAACCAACGGGGGGTAGTTATTTTTGTCAGTGACTGTACTTCTAAGATTTGGCAAAATGGTACTATTCACCACTGGTTAAAAGTTTGGTCAGAAAAAAACCCCACAACTGTATTACAGTTATTCCCCGAATATCTTTGGGATAGCACCCAACTGGGAGCCGGAAGTAAATTTTTTGGTACTGCTATTACACCAGGAGTTCCTAACCCCCGGTTGGTGTTGGAAAATCTACCTCCCTGGATACCCATAGACTGGAAGAATGCTTTGGTTTTACCAGTCATTCTGCCGGAACCTGAACTGTTGAAAAGTTGGTGTCGGATGGTGTCAGGAGCCGGTAACACACGAGTACCTATATTTTTATTTGATTTATCTGTCAAAGAGCAGTTTTCCCAAAAACAAGAGCACTCTCCACCAGAGCTACCCACCCCTAAAAAAGAAATTTCACCTACAACTAGGGTGAGGAAGTTTCTGGCAACAACTTCTATTACTGCTCAACGACTGGCAGGGATGATGGCGGCGGCTCCAGTGAATTTATCTGTGGTTAACCTAATTCGCAAAACTCTCTTAAAGGAAGCTACCACCGTTCATGTGGCGGAAGTTTATATGGGAGGTTTGCTTGCTCCAACTGACTCTAAGGATGATGAACCAACTTATGAATTTCTTCCCGGTGTCCGAAGAGAGTTGAACCAGGCAATGGGGCGCAATGAAACTACCGCCGTTCTTGATGCTATTTCTGAGTACATAGCTGAAAAAATTGACCGACCTATTCGTAGTTTTCGAGCTTTGTTGACTTTATTGCCTCAATATGAGGAGGAAGACCGGGAGCAAGTTTTGCCTTTTGCTCAAGTTGCTGTTGATGTATTGGAAAATTTAGGTGGAGAATATGCTGAGTTTGCTAAGAAAGTTGCTCAGAATATTCGACCTGTTCCAGAAACCCCCATTGTTGAACCTCCAAAAGTTAGACCAGAACCTCAAATTGACATTGATACTTTTGATGTAGCTTTCATTGAAGTGCAAGAAACTGTAACCTTTGAGTTTGATGTAGCAAGGTTGGAAAAAAGACGTTCAGAATTATTGAGATTATTTGGATCTCGATGGGTCATCAAAAAACAACGCCGACAAGTTACAGGTATTGTGGAAGACTTGGGGAATGGAATTAAACTTGAAATGGTGGAAATTCCCCCAGGAAAGTTTCTTATGGGCTCCCCAGAAGATGAATTAGAACGAGAAAGTTATGAAGGTCCTCAACATGAAGTGAATATTTCAGCTTTTCTCATGGGTCGCTACCCTATTACTCAAGGTCAGTGGAAAGCCATTGTTGATAATGTGCCAAAAATTGAACGTGACCTTAAGTCTAACCCTTCAGAATTTAAAGGAGATGATCGACCTGTAGAAAAAGTGTCTTGGTTGGATGCAGTAGAGTTTTGTGCCAGACTATCCAAATATACAGGCAGAAACTATGGGCTTCCCAGTGAAGCTCAATGGGAATATGCTTGTCGTGCAGGAACAACTACACCCTTTCATTTTGGGGAAACTATT
>JAKQYE010000245.1 GCA_023356605.1 Trichodesmium sp. MAG_R02
TTCGTACAGCTATGTCTTTCCGTTTTTTTAATTGGTTGACTAATAATCGTATTGGTTTTTGCCTCTCACAGAGAGAGTTTGGGCTATATTTGGGCTTAAAAATTGTGTAAGTCCCACTAGGAATACCTACACCTTTAGGCTGGGGAGGAGATCAGTCTCAAGACCTGTAGAGAATATGTATAAAATGGAATAGATAAAAAAATGTGGACATACTTAAAGCAAAAGAAAGTTCTGTAGGATATATAAAGAGAAAAATCTATAGCACTCATCTCAATGTTTACCTATCTGAAGAAATAATCATCTGACATTTATAGAAATAATTTTATAGTCTATCGAAAGAACTCTTAAGCTTAAAAAAATGTCTGAAGATAAAACAATCTTTCACCTCTAACGGCAATTCTAAACCAGAGTTAGCCCATAATATACAAAAGTAGTTAAGTAACTAATGCAAAATTTGTGATAAAACGATAGAATTATAAGCCGTAGTATCTGACAATATAATCTGAAAATTACCATGAATGACACAACTAACGAGTTAGTCGAAAATATGCCTAGGGAGCAGAGAGTTGGGCAACTGCTTAACTTAATTGAAACCTTGCATATAGCTGATGAAGTGGCCAATAAAGGCTATCTAATCACTAGCTCTGAGCTGGCAGATTTAATGGATATCAACGCTAGTGCAGTTACTAGTCGTGGAGATCATTGGGTATGGCGTAACTGGGTTGTATCTAGAGTACGTCGTGAAGGAAACCAAAGTGCGATTCGTTTCTGCTAAAAGTTAGGGTCATAATACCAAGATGTGAGCAGAGTAAGGCCATTAGCCTTATAACTAAATGACTTTGGAGGTGAGATTCCTCCCGCCCAGGTGCAGGGTTGACAGCATCACCCCTACGGTAGCGACTAGTCATGTGCGATGTGAAAATCGTACATCCAACATATAGAATATGTGAAGAATGAGGAGCCGTCTCCTCCTGGGGATTCTCTCCCCCTGTCTCCGTGTAAAGGAGTCACTGACTCTGCCTACGTCAAAAGTAAGTAATGAACCTGACGGAATGCAAGGCACAAAAGTCCAAGCTACAAAACCTGAATTGTAAGAAGGACGAGGGGAAGATTGAGAAGGATTAACGAAAGTAAACCATTGTTGATAGTCTCGTAATTCGCCCTAAGAGTGAAACCAGGTTGATACACTCTGACCAAAAGGTAAGCAGGTTGGTTATGACAGTATGGCTAGTCATAATGAGAGAACTAAACTCCTGCCGGGATAGAGATGGAATCCTAACTCAATCGAAGTTCAGATGT
This sequence comes from Trichodesmium sp. MAG_R02, assembly GCA_023356605.1. Lineage (GTDB taxonomy): Bacteria > Cyanobacteriota > Cyanobacteriia > Cyanobacteriales > Microcoleaceae > Trichodesmium. The sequence continues at coordinate 1,300 of JAKQYE010000245.1, forward strand.
GCGGGACACAGTAAGCCCTATAGGTTCTCAGGCGAGGGTCGAAAACTTGAGTAGGTCAACTGTAAAGAAGACGGAATTATCTAGAGGGTAAAGGAAGGTGGAGAAAGCAAAGGCTTCTGTGTAATGCAGGAGATAGGGGTACTCAATGGGTTGCCTAACGGCAACAGGATTTGCCCTACGTCGAAAGATGGCAGACTTCCACCAGGTTTCAAACGATAAAACTTCAAAGAAGGAACTGAACCAAAGTGAAAGATAGATTCAGTAATGAAATCGGAGCTAGGGAACAATTAAAAAATTGGTTAGACATTGATTGGAAGGCCATTAAAAATTCTGTTAGGAACCTGAGACGGAGAATTTATCGTGCTAAACAGAACAGTCAGTGGAATAAGGTTCGCAGCCTTATGAAACTGATACTACGCAGTTACTCCAACCTACTACTGTCAGTGCAAAGGGTAACCCAGGAAAACCAAGGGAGACGACGGACTGGGATAGACGCTCATACGGCAAAGACTTCTGTAGAAAGAGTCAAACTTGTCAAAGAAATGCTGGGATACAGCTTATGGCAAGTTAAACCAGCCAAAAAGATATACATCCCCAAAGCAAAGGACAAACCAAATCAACTAGGCATTTCAATGGTTAAAAACCGAGTTGCCCAAGCAGTTGTCAATAATGGGTTAGAACCAATTTGGGAAGCTGAATTCCAGACAAATTCCTATGGGTTTGGCCTAGGTAGAAGTTACCATGATGCCCTTGAAAAATCCTGGATTAGACTCCAAAAAGAAAAGCACACGTGGATACTAAATGCAGATATTAAAGGGGCTTTTGAGAATATCAATCATGAATATATCCTCACAGCTATCGGAGAAATCCCTGGTAGAGAGTTAATCAAGCAATGGCTAAAAGCAGGGTATGTAGAAGCTGAAATTTTTCAACAGACAGAGAGGGGAATTCCTCAAGGGGGGATAATTAGTCCCTTACTTGCTAATATAGCCCTTGATGGGATGGAAAGATTGTTGGCCAAGTACAAAACGGTGAAAACCTATCAATGTATGAAGCAGTCAACGGTTGAAGAGTACACCAAACAAAGGAAGTTAGATAAATACGGATTTATCCGATACGCCGATGACTTCATCATCACAGCTCGAAGGGAGGAAGATATCAAGGCAATAATCCCCACCATCGAAAAATGGCTATCGCAGAGAGGATTAGAACTGAATCAGGACAGAACCAACTTAGTTCATGTCGAACAAGGATTTAACTTTTTAGGTTTCAATCTCCGTCAGTTCAAGGGTAGCTGCTTTATAGTTCCACAAAAAGAGAAAGTAAAGGAACTTCTTGCTGAGATTCGGGCATGGCTTAAAGGACACCCGACCAGTACACAAGAAGCAGTAATCTCACACCTTAATTCAATTATTAGAGGATGGGGAAACTACTACAGATATGGTGTAAGTCAACGAATATTTTCCTATGTAGACCACCAAATCTGGAAATCACTCTGGCAATGGTCACTAAGAAGACACTCGAAGCGAGTAGGGAAACAAAAGGGAAAAGGTAAAGAATGGGTGCGAAAGAGATACTTCAAAACCCTTAACGGAAATAAGTGGACTTTCGCAACAAGTAGAAGAAATAAGCATGGCAAGAAGGAAACAATAGCCATTTGCCAATTAGCAAAAACTCCCATTCAAGGTTATGTCAAAATCAAAGGCGTGGCACTGCCCGACGACCCCTCCCTAACCAAATATTGGGAACAACCTTACACCAAATATGGCAAAGCTTATTGGGATAAAGACTCAAAATATTACAAAGTTTCCCAATTCCATAGCTGGAAATGTACTCTATGTGAGGAATACCTAGGCTGCAAATGTCCCCTATATGGGGAATGCCTATTCAATTTCAATGGAGAGGAGCTGCATACCCATCAGAAAATAAGGGTGAAAGAGAGTGACATAAACAAAGTTGATAACCTAGTCTACTTGCATAAAGCGTGTCACAAACACATGTATATAGGTAAATGTTCTGTAAGGCAAGAGGCTTGAGCCGGATGATGGGAGAACTGTCAAGTCCGGTTCTTAGGGGGGAAAAATACGGCGACGTACTTTCTCCTACCCGACCAATCTGTAAAGCGGGGTGAAAAGGTGGTAAAACTGGCAGCTTTAGTTGGTTCCCATCGAGCAAAATACCCATTGGATAGCTATAGTGCGAAGATGTGAGTGAGGCGTCGTCACGTTCAACCAGTGAAATAAGCTGTGACACTGGAGCCAAAAGGCAAAGGATAGGGAGTTAGCGAGATTTGGTTCGACTAACAAGCACTTCCCGTAAACCCGGCGTAAAGCATCATCCTAAAGGTATATAGATAAGGTCATTTGGAACGAGGTAACCCATGAAAAACTCTTTAGTTATTAGCATTAAGCATTCAGCATTCAGTGGTCAGGTTTCAACTGGCATCAAGCCAAGGATTGCATGATAGCTTAAGCTATCTGGAAAATGACTCAGTTACAATTTTTCTGGTAACTATTAACTGTTTGTTAACTGAAAAAGCTGATAAGTGATAACTCAAAAGTAGGTGCTAACCGTATGTTTGATTGGGAGGGATTGTGTCAGAAGCAAAAGCCCTTTGTTAATTTGATGGGATATGCAGACGGACACACGGTGATTTGGAATGTAGAGTTTGAGTAAGTAATGTATATGTCTAATACGAGTTTAAAGACTACGGGGGAATGTAAGGAGTGGCGCGAGATTAATTGGTCAAAAGTTGAGCGTCGGGTCTTCAAGTTACAGAAAAGAATCTACAGAGCCTCTCAACGTGGTGATGTTATTGCAGTTCGTAAACTCCAAAAAATGTTGCTCGAATCCTGGTATGGCAGGTTATTGGCAGTGCGTAGTAGCGTGTCTAGGGTAAAACCTAACCCCTTATTCACCTTTGAAGGGGGAGAATCTCTCACCTCTCCTGCAAGGAAAGGGTTTAGGGAAAAGGTCTTAATTGATGAAACTTACCCAGAAAATAAATCTAGATACTCTAGTAGGATTAGTCAAAGTAACTACGGTGAAAAAACATTAGGAGTTGGTGGTGTTAAATCATTGTCTCCAGAAAAATGTTTTGCTTTGGCTAAAAGATTGAAACTAGATAGGAGGGTTAAATCTCGAGGTAGCACTGTTCAAGATCGTGCCTGGCAAATACTTGTCAGAATTGCTCTAGAAAGCCAATGGGAACCAAAGTTTGAACTTTGTTATTATCGGTTTGGACTAAGGGAATCATGTCAGGATGCTATAGAAGCAATTGTTAATTGTGTCAAGTTTCAGCCTAAATATCTACTGAAGGCTGATATAACTAATTGTTTTGACTGTCTCGACTATGAACGACTCTTCAAAAAATTAGATATCTATTCCACTTTACGCCAACAAATCCGAGTTTGGTTAAAGGATGGTGTCATGGATGGGAAAGAGTTGTTCTTAAAAGAAGAAGTCATTTCTCCACTACTGGCAAAGATGGTTTTCCATGGTATCGAAGAAGAAATTAAACATTATTTTCAAATACTAAATGAAAAGTGTGCAGGTTTAAGTTTGATTCGTTATGGTGGTAATTTGGCGATCGCTCACGAGGATATTGAGGTAGTTCAAAAATGCCAAGATGTAATTACAGAATCTTTATCTGATTTATGTTTGGGATTAAAACCAAGTCAAATCAAAATTTATCACACATTAAATATGTGTGGACAAGAAAAATCTGGATTTGATTTTTTGGGATTCAACATCAGACAATATAAAGTGAGTAAAAACCAAAGTAAGCTAGGTTTTAAAACTAAAATTAAACCTACTGTGGAGAGTCTCAAGAGTCATTATTTTCAAATTGCTAAGGTGATAGATAAACATAAGTCTGCACCACAAGCTGTTTTAATCAGAAAACTCAATCCTATTGTTAAAAATTGGGTAAATTATTACTTGACATTTGTGAGTAAGAAAATTTTCCAGGATTTGGATAATTTAATATTCCAAAAACTCTGGGGTTGGTCTAAAAGAAGACACCCGAATAAAAATAATCGTTGGATTTCCCAAAAATATTGGCAAATTATTGGGGAAAATAAGAGGGAGTTTTTTGGTAGTGGCGAGAATGGCAGTCAAGTTAGATTATTGAGACATGTAGACTGGATGTATGGGAGCAATGAAACTGCAATTTGTGGAAATTACCGCAATGTAAAAACTGCTAATAATGGCACTGGAGGTACTCTTTTAATCAGAGCTTAATCACTGAGGAGCCGGATGAGGTGAAAGTCTCACGTCCGGTTTTGGAGACAAGCAGTTCTGGTGATGGAATTGCTTAGTTTAACTTCTTTGGCAATTAGAAAGGGTAGATTAAATTTACCCATTACTTCCTATTTTATTGGGAATTTTAAGATTAGCGATCGCTTACTTTCTTAGTTGAGGAGCGATCGCTTATATGGCATTATGGTCGTTTTAATTAAGATTGAAACAAAAATTGAGTAGAATAAAACTCAAGGGCTGACTTGTAAGCTGAATGCTAGATATAGTAATAATTTGAGACAATAAATTGAATAATTATTCAATTTATAAAGAAATGGGATTTTGAGGTTGGGAAGTAGCGATGGCCCATTCACTCTTATCCTTCATCTGAGTTGGTTATTTATTCATTTAAAAAGTTTTGGAAATAGTTTAAAATATGATAAAAAAGGGTTAGTAGTAATTACAAAGAAAAATCAATAAAAGTGAATATATTAGGCTTTTATTAAGACCATATTAAGCATCATCTTGAGTTCATCTCAAGTAATAACATTACAAATATTATTATACGTGAGTATCTGTACATAAAACTGTACAGATATCAGGATTAAGTAATTGTTTTCCCCTACCGATAAAATTAGAAAGTAAGGGAAAACATATACAAATATTTTTGACTTTAAAAGAGTTTTGCTTGGCTTTATTTTGGTTTCCTTTATTTAAAAAAGTCATAGAAAATTTATTTATTTTTTCCTCAGAATTAGTATTGATTTTAGATAGAACTCAGTGGCAAAATACTAATATATTAATGATTAGTTTAGCTTGGAAAAAGAGGGCGATACCATTATATTGGAAAATTTTAACTCATAAAGGAGCTATTAATTTAACCGAACAAAAAGCAGTAATTCTTCCAGTTATAAGATTATTAAAATGCCAGAAAATCATGATGACAGCAGATAGAGAGTTCCATAGTATTTTTCTATCTCACTGGTTGAAAAAATATCAGAAGCCAGATGTATATTTTGTTTTTAGACAAAAAAAATCGACGATGATTAAACGAGGTAAAAAATATTGTAAACTCTCAGAATTAAAAGTAAATCTCGGTGAAACTAAACTATTATTGAAGCAAAAAATAACCAAAATTTTGAAGGTAAAAAATATAATTTACTCTTCCAATGCTAATTCTAAAAAGACGAAATGTCAAACCGATAAATTTTTTATATTTTCAGGACTTACGTAAAGGCACTACTTGTAGTATAAATATCTGAATTTATTGTCAACAATGCACTATATATGGCGGTATTGCGTAAGTCCTGATTTTTTCCGATTAAATTAGCCCTTATGATGATTAAAATTGCCATTGTATCCCACATTCCCCACTTGAAGTATACTACAAAGGTATTTTTAAGGAAGAAGGTGGATTACAACCTCTGTTATTACTAATAACTATCAATAGTGTAATATGTATTTTTACTTACAAACTTCATAGTTATTATCAGGCAAGGCTTTCAATAGCATGCCCAATATACTAAATTTTGAAGTGCGGAATGTAAGCTCAATAAGAATGCAATCATCGGGTTCATTATGTCACTTGAAGTGACTAAAGACCATAAGTAATTCTACTTAATTAAATAGATATTGTCTTGTAGCCTCTCATAATACAATATGAAGTGCGGAATGTGGGTTACCATCAAAAAAATTTGCAGCAAAAATCAGAGGAGATTGGTTAATAGAAAATCAAGTACATTGGGTAAAAGATGTGATTTTTAATGGAGATAAATCAAAGAGAAGAAAACTACAAGCAGCTCGAAATCTTTCACTTTTGTACACAATAATTATGAATGTTTACCGAAGTTTTGGTTTTTACTCAATAAAACAAGGAATATATTGGTCAGGAAATAATTGGGATAAAATTGTAGCATTCTCTACTTAAATAGACAATAAAAATATATTTTTAGTAAAAACAAATTGGATAAAAAAATGAGAATAACAACGATAATCTCTTGTTTGAAAAACATGAGCTTAAGTTTTTAAGATCAAAAAATCGAGAAAGTTATTTTCTGGAAAAATCAGAATCAATTAAATTAGAATTGAGCAATATTATGGAGGAAAAAACATAACTTTTCTCCAAAAATTGACTACTAATTTTAGAGAATGAAAAAGCCCTGGGGGTGATAGAGGGTGTCAACGGATTTTCAAAACTCACAGATACTGTTTGTCTCACGTACCGAGGAATCAGATGATATGTCGTCGTTGGAATCAGATGATATGTCGTCGTTTGTCCATATTCACTACGCCGTTCCTCGAATTTTTTCCGTAACGTAGGGGGTATCATTGTCAAACAGTTGTCTTATCAAGCTAGGTTTTTCTTGTTCTCCTACTCGCACAAAGCAGTTGACTTCTTACATATAGTCGTTTCACTTTAAATTGAGACAAGTGTTTCTTGCTATGAAAGTATTCTAGGCGAAAAATATCTCATTCTTATTTAAAATGACTATAATTCCCAGAAATTAATCGAAGCTTAGGTTGTATTGCTCATGGGAATAGAAATAATCCGCTAAAATAATGAAATACCCAGCTACAAGGCCAGATACCAATCCCCAGCTTGTTTACTAATAGTTATTTTTTGAGTAGTTTCCTCTATGGGTTCATAAGTTTTGACAATACCAATAAAAGGTAATTTGTGACTCCAACCATTTATTAACAATGGTTTTGGCCAGTTATCAATTGTGCAGGAATCGTGTTTACCTTTCTTCTTAAACCTTGGAGGTTTACCTAACCCAAGTTTTGCGGAGCATTTCGAAGGAAAAGAACCAATTAAGATGCCTCACCCAAATCGATGAAAGCGTATTGATAAACTTTAGATTCCCACATTCTGCACTTCTTAACATTATTAGCCTGCTTTGGGCGACGAGCACCCAAAGCCCATTTTTCTGAGGATGGAGCTATCTACTCTTTGGCCATATTATAGATATGCTTTAAATAAGCTGCCACAAATTGACTAGTGGGACTTGCACAATTTTCAAGCCCAAATATAGCCCAAACTCTCTCTGTGAGAGGCAAAAACCAATACGATTATTAGTCAACCAATTAAAAAAACGGAAAGACATAGCTGTACGAAAAGCTTCCATTGCT
>JAKQYE010000246.1 GCA_023356605.1 Trichodesmium sp. MAG_R02
TCAAACTTTTAGCTTGGAGACAACAGAAGATTTTAACTTAGAGTCAACAGTTACTTTAGGCTTCTCTCAAAAATTTTCCTTTCTATTCGGTAGCTAATTTTTTTCAGCTAAAGCCAAGGAGATAAGTTAAACTTTTAGCTTAGAGCCAATAGTTACTTTAGGCTTTTACTAGAAATTTTTCCCTCTATTCAGTAGCTAAATTTTTTCAACTAAAGCCAAGGAGGTAAGTCAAACTTTTAGCTTGGAGACAATAGAAGATTTCAACTTAGAGTCAATGCTTAATTTAGGTTTCTCCCATAAAATTTTTCCCTCTTCTTAGTTTTGAATTTTGATTTTTAATTTCTGTACAACAATATTAATAACTTGAAAAATGAAACAAATACTCAAAAACAAATTTATTATTTCCGTCTGGCAAATTTTGATCTTAGGTTTAATTTTGGGAATTTCCTATACCCAATATCCCCTATATACCTCAAATCAACATACTAAGTTTTTACAAGGATTAGCCAAAGCTAGTAATAGTTATTTAAACAAAGATTGGTTAGCCAATACATTAGACCCTCTACCTGCTTTTACTTTTTTAGTTAAAATCACTTCTACCTACCTCCATGAAAATTTTTTCTACTTTTATTACATCCTGATTTTTGGTATCTATGCCTATAGTATCCTTGGTATTGCCTCAGTAATTTTTAAAATTAATAGTTCGCGAATAAAGCTGCTAATTTATTTCCTCCTTTTCCTGACTATTCACTGCTTACAAATCAGAATTTTTGACTTGAAAACTCATGTACATCTCCACTATGGTTTAGCAGACCAATACATTCTCGGTGGATATTTTCAACCCTGTACATTTGGAGTATTAATTATCTTTTCTATCTATACCTTTCTGATTAAAAAATCTTTTTTAGCAGTCTTAGCTTTAGGGATAGCTGCAACTTTTCATCCCACATATCTTCCTAGTGCTACTTTACTGACTTTAGCTTATATGATTACCACCTGTAAAAATGAAAATAATCTCCAAAAATCATTATTAATAGGTGCATTTTTGTTCGTCTTAGTTTTACCAGTAGTCAGTTATATGACTATTACTTTTCAACCTACATCTGCTGAATTTTTTCAAATATCTGAAAGTTTACTTGTCAATAGAATTCCTCATCATTCCTTCCCGGATATTTGGTTGACTGAACCGGCGGCTCCAATTCAGATTTTAGTAGTAGCGATCGCTCTCTACCTTCTGTACAAAACTAGACTATTTTTTATCTTGTTTTTTCCCTTTGCTACAGCAACTATTCTGACAATAATTCAAGTTTTTTCTGGCAGCAATACTTTGGCATTTCTGACTCCATGGCGGGTTTCTGCTTTTTTGGTTCCTATTTCTACTTGTATGATATTGGCTAATATTATTACTATTATTTTTAATAAGTATTATTCTCAAATTGAGCAATACAGAAAAACTATAGAAATTTTCTCTGTGGTAGCAATATATCTGTTCATTCTTTCAGGGGTGAGAATACAATTAGAAAAATTAACTATTAATCAGAAAGATACACCAATTATTATGAAATATGTCAAAGAAAATAAACAACCAGGTGATATTTATTTGGTTCCTATAGCTTCTGGTAAATTCGTTAATTTTAGAATCGCCACAGGTGCGCCTATTTTAATTAATCTCAAGTCCCATCCCTATAAGGATACAGAAGTTATTGAATGGCATAACAGATTATTAATGGCACAACAATTTTATGATGATTCTGGTATGGCTAAATGTCAGGCTTTACAAAATTTAATTGATAAATATGGAATAAATTATGTCATTATTGAAAATGATGATTATCTTAACTGTCTAGGAGTGGAAAAAACTTATATGGATAATTTATATCAGATGTATAAAGTAATTGATCAATAATTTTAACTTCTTTATCAAGAAAAAATTAATTTCCTTCTCTGTGTATTTTTTGCAAAAATTATTGTGGTGCATTCCTGCTTAAAATTGTTTTAAAAATGTTCCAAAAAAAACCTTATTTTACTTCGTTAAAAATATTTATTGCTGTCATCTTAATCTTAGGAATATATCTCAGATTTATCAATATTGACCATAAAGTTTACTGGTTTGATGAAACAATTACATCTTTAAGAATTGTCAGTTACACCAGGGGAGAATTTGAATACTTACTCTCAAATTCTGGAACTATTACTGTAGAAGAATTACAGAATTCTCAAGATATTAATCCTCAGAAAAACACAATTAATCTTATCAGTTCTCTAGCTAAAGATAATCCCGAACACTTACCAATTTATTTTGTACTTTTGAGATGGTGGGTAAAATTATTCGGTAACTCTGTCACCGTAATTAGAAATTTTTCGGCCATAACGAGCCTACTAATTTTTCCCTGTATTTATTGGCTATGTCGAGAATTATTTGGTAGCTCATTAGTGGGATGGGTAGCAATTTCTCTGACGGCAACTTCTCCAATTTTAGTATTATATGCCCAGGAAGCACGAGCTTATACTCTTTTTTCTCTGGTCGTTTTACTCTCTAGTATTGCTTTACTTCGAGCAATGAGAATTAACACTAAACGTGGCTGGCAAATTTATATACTAAGTCTCATCTTTGCTTTATATACTCATCTCTTTTCTGTATTAGTAGCCTTTGGTCATGGATTATATGTAATCTTGATTGAAAAATGTAAACTTACTCAGAAATTAAAGGCTTATTTACTAGCATCTTTCTGGGGATTTTTAGGATTTTTACCTTGGCTTATATTGATAATTAATCATTTTGATGGCGTTGGTTGGGTTTCTAAAGATTTACCTTTATCTAATTTGTTGAAAAGATGGTTTATCAATCTTGGTTTTACATTTGTTGATATTCAAGTTGGTTCGTCTGATAGATTATTTGATGTGAAGAAACTGGTTTTTGATAATTATACTTTATTACAATTAAATACTATCTGGCCTTATATATTAGGATTGATTTTAGTATTAGTTATCTACTCTATTTATTTCCTTATAAAAAATCTGCCTCGACTGGGAACTATGTTTATCTTAACCTTAATGGCAGTTACCCCAATATGTTTAATAATTCCTGATTTAATATCTGGAGGGCAACGTTCTACTATTCCTCGTTATTTAATTCCAGCTTATTTAGGAATTCAATTATCTGTGGCTTATTTATTAGCAACAAAATTGACTAACTTTACGAATAAAATGGAACATAATTTTTGGCAAATAGTAACTGTGACTCTGATTTCTTTGGGTATTATATCTTGTGGCATTAGTTCTCAAGCTGAGACTTGGTGGAATAAATATAGTAGTTATTATGATGGGGAAGTGGCTAGAATGATTAATCAAACAAAGAAACCACTTGTTATTAGTAATTATTCTGTAAGATTAGCTACTCTAGGATATATGTTGAGACCCGATGTGCAAGTTTTATTCATTGAAGAACCGGAAGTTCCCAAAGTTCCAAAGGGTTTCACTGATATATTTGTATTTCGTCCTCCATGGAGTTTGATTTCAGGATTAGAAATACAAGAAAATTCTCAACTGGAGTTAGTTCATAATCCTGGGGAACTTTGGATTTTAACTCGGAGTAAGTAGGAAATCTAAGCATTCAGCTATCAGCGATAAATTAGTCTCTAGGAAGAATTAAAATCTGATACGGATCACCTTTATGCAAGTATTTTTAGGACTTACGCAAAGAAACCTGGTTAAGATGGTAAATCATTGTTTTTAACACATAAATATCTAGGAGAAACTGGGTTTCTCAGTTTGCCTGGGTAGGTCCTGATTTTATTACTTTGATGCATCTTTTTAGGTGGTATGACTTAGGAAAAGCGCTCGAGCTGACTGCTAGAGACTACAATAACTTTTTTTATAATTAGCACCCCAGGAATGTGTTAATTATTTTTAGGTTGTAGGGAGGTTTTATGGAACTTCCCTCCCTACATAAGCATTTAGGTGTCAGCTATCAGCTTTAAGGAAAAATTAGCCTTTAAAAAGAATTAAAAGTCCGACACCGAAAAGATGATCAGCTAAACTTAGTCACAGGATTTTACAGTCAAAATTCAGTACTCTTTTAATAGGAAAAAATGCGTAATTTTCATAAACCTGAAAGGTCGGAAGTTTTTTCACAGAATGGAATGATTGCAACTTCTCATCCTCTTGCTGCGAAAATTGGCCTCGATACAATGTCTCGTGGAGGTAACGCTATAGACGCTGCTATCAGCGCTGCTTTGATGCTCACCTTATGTGAACCACAAAGTACGGGGCTCTACGGTGATGCCTTTGTTATTTTAAAGTCAAAAAAAAGTGATAAACTCATTGGGATAAATGGCTCTGGGAGTTCTCCTAGGGCAATATCTAGTGATCTGCTGCTCGAAAAAGGCTTGAATAAGATTCCTATTAACAGTGTACATTCAATTACACTTCCAGGAGCTGTAGCTTTATTTGAGGAATTAGCTCTTAAATTTAGTAATTTAGGATTAACAGAATTATGTAGAGCACCTATTAAGTACGCTGAAGAAGGGGTAGTGGTTAGTCCTAGAGTGGCTTTTGACTGGCGCTTAAATAATTCTAAATTTTCTCAAACAACTAAAAAATTCTATTTGGTTAATGGTAAGGTGCCTGAAGTTGGGTCTATTTTTAGAGCTCCAAAGCAGGCAGAAGTTTTGAGAAAAATCCAAAAAAGTGGTTCAAAAGGATTTTATCAATCTGAGGTTGCAGAAGATTTTGTTAGGTCTTTACAACGCTTGGGGGGAGTTCACACTTTGGATGATTTTGCTAAGGTGACATTTGAATATGTAGATCCAATTTTCTCGAATTTTCAAGATGGAAGTCAGTTATTTGAGCTGCCTCCTAATGGGCAAGGTATAACTGCTATTATGATCCGGAAGTTGATGGAGATTTGCAATATTCAGGAACATTCTCCAAATTCTGTTAATAGGGTACACTTAGAAGCGGAGATAGCAAAGCTCGCATATACTGCTAGAAATCGTCTAATTGGGGATCCTCAGTTTTCCCAAATCAAGGAACACTTCTTTTTAGAGTCAGCTTTTCTTGAAGAAATTGCTCAAGGAATATCTGTGGACAAATTAATAGATGCAAGGGACATCCAATATTTTGATGAAAAGCAGAAAGATACGGTTTTAATATCTGCTGCAGATCAAGATGGAAATGCTATCTCTTTAATTTTTTCAAGTTTTCATGGGTTTGGTACTGGAAAATGTTCTGAAAGATATGGTCTCATTTTTCATAACCGCGGAGCTGGTTTTGTTCTTGAGAAAAACCATCCTAATGAACTTGAGGGAAATAAAAGACCGTTGCATACTATTATTCCTGCTATTCTCAAAGGTAAAAATGATATGATTATGGCTTTTGGGGTTATGGGTGGAAACTACCAACCTTACGGTCATGCTCGCATTCTTAGTAATCTTTTTGACTACAATATGGACCCACAGTCAGCAATAAATTTTCCCAGAAGTTTTTTCTTTAATGGGGTTTTAGAACTTGAAGAGGGATATAGGGAAAATGTAGCTGAAGCTTTAATAAGGATGGGTCACAAAATAGTAAGACCTATCGCGCCAATAGGAGGGGCTCAGTTGGTCATTTGTGATCCATCGGGAGTATTAATAGGGGCTTCAGATCCAAGGAAAGATGGTTGTGCTCTTGGGATTTAGGATTTATCTACAGCATTTTTTATGTCGGTCGACTACATTAGGGAGGTTGCATTGAAGGTCTCTACAAGGTTTTGGTTATGGTGATGTAGTTCGTTAATTTGAAAAGCGCTGTGATGTATAAATAATTCAGAACAGTTTTCTGATTATAGATAAGTTTAGGGATTTTCTATGGAAGGTCTCTACAAGGGTTTTTTTCAAAGAAATATGTCCTAATTTGGCTCTTGAGCCTTATAGTGATTTTCTAATTGCTGGGCAGTTATGGGATATCGATGTTAGATGGCCATTCCCTGAAAATATCTCTCTACTCCTGAAGTTAATGTGGTAGGACTTACGTAGAACTACTGTATCTAGCTAGGGTATAAGGGCTGTTAAAGTCTACACATGGTGTATATTTTCTATTTTGTGTGGGTCCTGTGTGGATTGGTTCTATAGTCATTTTAAATCAAAATGAAACATTTTTTTCTGCTGAAACTTAGTTATAGGAAAAAAAAATATCTCAATCTAAATTAAAATGATCATGAACTCAAAAAATGTGTTATGATAAAAACGTTATGGTATAGTCTATCTATAGACAGCCCCACCGCTTGGGTTAATGCGGATTTGTTGGAAACTCAATTTTTATAACCATGTTTCCGGCTTTTTCTCCATTCCCTATCCCTTTTTGGGTTTACGGGGATTAGTTGAAGTCGGAAGGCCAGTACAATTAGCTTTCTTGTACTGGCTCTTTTTTTGGGTAATTATTGGAACAGCCTGACAAATGGTTACTGGTTGGAGACAGGAGCTGGTTTTTTTTGCCAAAAGGAAGTTATAGCAATATACAATGTAGCTGTTCCCACAGTTTTGATACAGGTTTGCGATCGCCCCCAACACCCAATAAATTGGACTACACTACACTAGAGGGCCCAAAATAGAGGAGTTATTTTCAATACTCAACTCTTATCATCATCTCAAATCAGATTTTTTCAAAAATAGCTCTAACCCTATTGCTGTGGCTTTCTCATCTCCCTAATCCTGAAATTAATATGGATTGGTTATAAACTCAAAAAATATGTTATTGTATAGTTTGTTCATGACAGCCCCACCGCTCGGGTTAATGCGGATTTGTTGGAAACTCAAAATTTATAACCATATTTTCGGCTTTTTCTCCATTCCCAATCCTTTTTTGGGTTCACGGGGATTAGTCTAAGTTTGTGGGCCAATGCAATTAGCTTTCTTGCACTGGCTCTTTTTTTTTAGGTAATTTACTGAGAATTATAAATACTTTTTTAAAAAAAAATTCTATATTCTTATTCAATACAGTAAAATCTGGAGTTATTTTTCTTTTTGATGCGATCGCTCTCAAAAGGCTACTCAGCTCTCAGCAGGAGGCAGGAGGATGGGATTGGCAGTTATGGGACATGGGTAGAACTGCACATGGTGAGTAAGTATAGTATCCTTAAATAATAATAAATAACTAACATATAATAGATTAAATAATTATGATTGAATGGTTAATTGCTTGGGGAAGTAGTGAAGCGGTTAAATTTATTGCTCAGGAGGTTGTCGGAGAGTTAAGTAAGGGTGCTGCTGAAGATTATGTTAAGGATTTTTTGAAGGAAGGTTTTTCTAATGCTGTTGGTAGAATAGCAAATGGAGGACTTTTGAAAAAAGCTACTAAACAAGCAATTAAAGATTTTTTGAATTTGGGATATAAAGAGTTAGAAAATTCTGGATTGAGTGAAAGTGAATTAAAGGAATATGATAAATATTTTAAGTCTTTTATTAAGGAGGGGTCGGTTTTAAAGGTTTTGATTAGTGCCTTTGATCATGAGATAATTGTTTTAGATACTGAGAAATTTGCTATTGTCTGGAACGAAATAAATCCACCTTTACGAGATAAGTTTGACTGGGATTTTTTGGCAAAGCAACATCAGAGAAATGTTAAAGAGATTATCCGGAATTTCTCAGAATTACGGGAAATATTAGATTCACAAAATCTGGAGAAGCTGGCAAGTCAAAATTATAAATTTACACCTGAATTTGACTTAAAAAAATACCAAGAAGGAATCCGAGAACAATATGGAAATCTCAAATTAGAGAGTTTAGATACTAGTGCTTATGCCTATAATGAACTGAAATTATGGCGAATGTTTATTCCTCAAAATGTTCGGGAATCTCAAGAATTTAGGCCTCAATTATATGAAGTTCCTAAGGAATATCTCGAAAGATTAAAAGAGACTGGGCAGTTAGAGGCGGAATTTTCTCCAGAACAATTGGAAACTGTCCGACGCAGATATTTGGAACAGCCGGTTCGCTCGGTTTTAGAACTAATAGAAAATACTAACTATAAATATTTAGTTATTCTGGGAGACCCTGGTTCTGGTAAGTCTACTTTATTACAATATATCGCTTTGGAATGGGCAAAATTACCTCTGAGAGATTTGCCTTTAAAACCAATTCCTTTATTGATTGAATTACGGACTTATGTGAGAAATCATGAGACTAATAAATGCCAAAGTTTTCTAGATTTTCTGGAAAAAGGTAGCGGTTTGACTTGCCATTTGCCTCAACAGGAACTTCATGGAAAGTTACAAAATGGTGATGCTATTGTGATGTTTGATGGATTGGATGAAGTTTTTGAACCTGCTAAAAGAAAGGAAATAATTTCTGATATTCATCGATTTACTAATGACTATAAAAATGTTCGGGTTATTGTTACTTCTAGAGTGATTGGTTATCAGCCACAACAACTCCGGGATGCTGAATTTTATCATTTTATGTTGCAAGATTTGGGGTCGGAACAAGTTGAGGATTTTATTCAACGTTGGCATGATTTGACTTATCAGGATGAGGGGGAAAA
>JAKQYE010000247.1 GCA_023356605.1 Trichodesmium sp. MAG_R02
ACCAGTTGCTGATTCGGTACTTAGACTTGGACTTGGACTTACTCATCTCTACCCTTACTATAGGTTTCTTGTGCCACACGCTTATTGTTACCATATTTTCTATCTTTATGCAACAAAGCCTATCAATATTATAGTCATTTTAAATAAGAACGGATTTTTTTTTCTGCTGAAACTTAGTTACAGCAAGAAATACTTGTCTCAATCTAAATTAAAATTACTATATTTGTCTTTTTTAGTGAGTTTGGGCGAAAGCAGTCTTATTCAAATCCCTCCAAAAGTCTTACGATCGCCTAAATTTTGCCATAGCATAGACTCTGGAGAATCAACATCAAAGTTATTGCAATCCTGACTTAGAAAAGGCTTTAGTCTATTCAACCAGCCTTCCCATTCAGACTCAACAAGTTCCAGACCAACTCAAACTAGTCTCAACCCCAACGATAACATAAAACAGATAATTATAAAGTCATAAAGAAGATAGGGCAAGACTTCTCGAGCACTTAACTAAATCATAGTTAATAGTAATAGAATCCTGATAATTTCAGCTTTTCAGCCTTTAGCCAGTTGATTTTTGAGTCGCCCTCGAAAATCTTCTATGGTCAATTTCAACCCTTCTTCGAGAGGAATAGTCGGCTCCCAACCCAAATATTTTTTCCCACGAGTAATATCTGGTTGTCTCTGTCTTGGATCATCCTCTGGCAAAGGCTTATATATTATTTCTAAATCTTGATTAACCATTTTTTGAATTTTTTGAGCCAACTCCAATATTGTATATTCTCCTGGGTTTCCCAAATTAACTGGCCCAATAAAATCTTGATTCATCAAGCGGATAAATCCTTCTACCAAGTCTGAAACATAACAAAAACTTCTAGTTTGAGAGCCATCGCCATAGACCGTTAGTGGTATTCCTTTCAAAGCTTGTGCAATAAAGTTGCTAACAACTCGACCATCATTTTCCAACATTCTAGGCCCATAAGTATTATGAGCAAAAACGCTATAGCTTCCCCCTATAAAATTCTCATAATTTGGCACTGAAAAATCATAAACATAATCATCTATTTCAAACTCTTCAATACTTTCTATTTTTGCCCAGACAATATCACCTGTAGTCTTAGCTAATATTTTCTGCTGAACCTTAGAAAAATTCTGGATATTGTTATCCTCTAACCCCTCTACCGTTATCCGATAAACTTGTTCCTCCATTTCTAGAATACCGGCTACTAAGCCAAACTTAGCTAAAATCAATACTAACTTCTCTGTTACCAACTGACTATCAATCTTAAATTCCAACCTTGAATTTAGTTCTACACCATTCCCTTTAGCAAATCCCTGTAAAAACATTATTAATTGTCCTGGAGGAAGTTGTAAAATCCAATTAGGGATATCTTTTTCTTTCCTGCCAAAATTTAACCCATATCCAATTAAATCAACTAGAATTTTTGACTCTATACTTATATATCCTTCCTCATCAATTTCCGGCTTATATTCAAAGATAATTTCCATTAACTCCATGACCTTTGCTAGTTCCTCAGCTTCCCCCTTAAACACAAGTTCATTGTTAATCAAACTTCCCTGAGCCACATAAAACCCTAATAACCATAAAAATTCTTCGACATGGCCCATCCAATTTTTAATTCCCTTTATAGAGGAGTAGCAAACTTTGTCTTTTTCCGATAGAGGGACCTTTAAATATTCCCAGATACCCCAAGGAATTTGATTATTTATTTCGTAATTTTCCAATGTGGAATAAAGTCGACTAGGTTTTAAACCTTTTGCCAATAAGTACTCTCTAATTTTATCTCCATATTTTTCCATATAGAAGATTGTATTTTCACTTTCTATAGATACCTCCTCCTTACTGGATATTTTATCTATAATGTAGAATGATTGTAAAGGTTTTTCCAAAAAGCTGATATAACTAGGAACTCCAACTTCATCTCCTATCCTTAAATCTTTTCCAAAAGCTGCTTGAGGTTTATTATTTTCATCCCTAGTAAATAAACTATGGTCCTCCGTGATTTTTATGTGTTTACCCCAAGCAGTTGTTATCTGAAAACCTTTCTTCTTAACACGATGCTTCCAAATAGCAGAAATCGGTTTAATTACTGTTTTATAATCTTCATCAAAACAAGGTACTGATACATTAGATATATCTCCATTAATCCTATTATAACATTCAGTAAAAGTTTCATAATATAGTTCTTCACTAATGTAATAAAGTACCTTTTGGTCTCCAGTCAAACTATTAAAAATTCTGGCTACTCGAATATCAACATTATTTTGGCGATAGTAATCAAATGCTAAAGTTTCTGCTACTCGCTTACCCTCATCATAACATTGACCGCACCAAGCAGCACGACCATTTCTCCTAACAAAAACTACATGATTTGTAACATTAACACAATAAACTTTTCCTGCATAACGGAACCTTTCTGGTTCAACTAAATTTACATCCTTAATAGGTCGAATATTTACTCGATAAAAGTCGCGTTCCATTGCATGAGAAACCACCGAAGCAGCATAACCACAACGAATCGCTAATTCTTGCACGTCATCTGCTAATTGTTTAGATTTACTATAGTAATTATAACAATCTCCCCCTTCCGAAGCATCACCCATCATCAGAGCATTAAATAAGACTAATAACTGTCGTCTTGATAGTTGAAATAACTCACGAGGAATGTATTTATTACCCGACTTACCTAAAGGCAATAAAATCTCAGCCAACTGTTGAGTGCAAATCTTAAATTGAGACTCATCCCAATCAAAAAACTCAAATCCTAAACGACTTAAACAATTAGCAATTTTCCAACGTCCTTCAGCATTTTTTTGAGCAATTAACACATCATAATCCGACACATCATAATCATTTCCTCCCACCACTTGCAACCTTTTTCTCACATCAACACAACCTTCAGAAATGTAATAACCCAAAAATTCTAGCCAGTCATCCATGAAGATTTTTTTTACTTTTCCCAAACCATTTATCGGAAATTTTCCTAACTCAAACCATTCTACTTCTTCACCATCGAAATCTCCACCAGTTAATACCTGTAAACTTTCCCAAACCTGACCTTCATCTGCCCTAATAAACTTTAACTGACCAGTTTCAGTACGCACATACATCCAGTGATTAGGAGTTACACAAAAATCAAATTTACTATTAGCAAAGCAGTACATTTCCCCAATATATGTTTGTACGATATATTCCTCAGGAATATGATATTCAACTTTACCTTCTGAGTTTAATGTTGCTACTTTAACATCTGGTTGTAAATCTGGAAAAGCTAACCAACCTGCTTCAGTTAAAATTTCCGTTTTTGGGTCAAAACAGCTACGAATACCAATACAATTAACATTACCCCTATACTCTTCTGTTTGAGGATGTACATTCGGGTCTCCATATACCTCAGATGTAGAAGCCAGAAAAAATCTAGCTTTAACCCTTTTAGCTAATCCCAACATATTCAATGTCCCCATCACATTTGTTTTAATTGTCTTGACAGGGTTGTACTGATAATGTATAGGACTAGCAGGACAAGCTAAATGATAAATTTGATCTGCTTCTAATCTAATTGGTTCAGTAATATCGTGACGAATTAATTCAAAGTAAGGATGATTCAACCACTTATAAATATTGCGTTTAGTTCCTGTATAAAAATTATCAAGACAGAGGACTTCATGGCCTTGTTCCATTAATCTATCGATGAGATGAGAACCAAGAAAACCCGCGCCACCTGTTACTAATATTTTCATTACTTCCATTTCCAAGCTGTTTAACTGGTTGTGGTTCCGAAAACTGAAGAACCACTCTGAGTGTAATCATACACCACTGATCAAGTACAGGTCTCAAACACCTCATAAGAAACCGGGTTTATTTTCTTAAATTACCTGATTTCTACCTAATAACCAAGGGTGATAAATATTTGTTACAAATGAAGGAAGAAGCAAGAGGGGAGAAAGATTAAAAAAGAACGAAATAACTATCTAACCCACATTCCGCACTTCTTAACATTAAATTGATAAGTTTTATTTATCTATCGCCCTGCTACCCCTGAAAACCTTATTGCTATAAACCTCAATTTTCACGACTATAAAGAATCGTAAATAATTTTCTCATAAAAAATTAGTTATTGATAAATTTTATTGATATTGAATTCTAGAACGAATATTCTTCCTATAAGTCTCTTTGAAAATGTAAATATACATAAAGATATATGAATATCTGCGGAATGTCGGATCTAACCCACATTCCGCACTTCTTAACATTGAATTGATAAGTTTTATTTATCTATTGCCCTGCTACCCCTGAAAACCTTATTGCTATAAACCTCGATTTTCACGACTATAAAGAATCGTAAGTAATTTTCTCATAAAAAATTAGTTATTGATAAATTTTATTGATATTGAGTTCTAGAACGAATATTCTTCCTATAAGTCTCTTTGAAAATGTAAATATACATAAAGATATATGAATATCTGCGGAATGTCGGATCTAAGATAAATTGGACCAACTATATTTAAGCATATCCGACCTTTGGGGTTGCGGATAATTTTAACCCAGAGCTGATAGTTAGTTAAGATTAGAATCAGATTTTTCCCATCATTAAGTTTCTCCATATATGATATTCTTATTGGGGAGCTACAAACACTTTCATTTTCTTGAGCTCTAAAAAAAGGATTTTCCCTTGTCTCTTCGCCAAAGTTTTGATATTGACATCATAGATGTTAGTAGGGGGTGTCCGTCCAGGGCAAACGCGCCCTATTTTAAAGTTTTGACAGGGTAAGGATGTCAGGCTTCTAAGCATTTATACTCATTACTCCTACAACCCTTAACGGCATAAACTTCTATGATTTAAATGGGTTTTTCTAGACTTCCATCTATCTACATGACTTTTTGTTCAATCTTGGAATGGCCGTACAGGATAATTATCTACTTTCTCATTTTCTGAAGCTCTAGCCAAAAAATAGTGGATTACAACATTTTCCCTCGTCTCCTCACAAAAATTTCGAGATTATAGATATTAGTAGGGGGAATTCGTCTATCTACATAACTTTTTGTTCAATCTTTAATGACCCGGCAAAAAAAAATAATATGCACATTTTCATTTTATGAAGCTTAAAAAAAAGGCTGTTGCGCCAAAGGATTCTCCCTTCTCTCCTCACAAAAATTTCGAGATCATAGATAGTATTCTGGGAAAGTTATATAGTCATTTTAATAACGACTATAATGTAAATTTATAATTAATAATTAATCCCCGGAAATTTCAAGTCTCTTTACCAATGGATAATGGATAATTGATAATTAAAGATAGTTTTCATTATCCACTATTCATTATTTAGTTATTCATTACCCATTATTTTTGAAGTTATGAATCAAGATTTACAAGATAAAGTATGTATTGTTACAGGTGGTAATTCTGGAATTGGTTTAATGACTGCTGTTGGTCTAGCAAAAGCAGGATACCATGTATTTATTGGCTGTCGTTCTGTTATTAAAGCTGAGAAAGCTGTAGATTATATTCACCGCAATAGTGGAAATAAAAATGTTGAGTTTTTACCCCTTAATCTAGCTTCCTTAAATTCAGTACACCAGTTTGTTGATTTATTTTTAACAAGAAAACTTCCATTGCACATTTTAATTAATAATGCTGGCATTTTCAATCACAAAGGTACTACTAAAGAAGGTTTTGAATTAATCTGGGGAACTAATTATTTAGGTCATTTTCTCTTGACCTATCTTTTGTTAGAAAAACTCAAGAGTTCCGACTCTAGTAGAATTATTATAGTTGCTTCCAATCTCGCATCAAAGCCCAAAGGTATTCCCTGGAATTTATTAGTAAAAAAAACACCTATTAATTTTTTGGAACTTTACTCTGTCTCTAAATTATGTCTATTACTTCTGACAAATGAACTCACAAGGCAACTAAAGAATACAAATATTACCGTTAATGCAGTTCATCCAGGATTCGTACAATCTAATATTACAATTTGCCATTGTTTGAGTAAATATTTAGGTTTAGGTATTTCGCCAGAAAAAGGCGCTAATAGTACATTGTTTTGTGCCCAGTCTGATGGACTCAAAGATGTGACTGGAAAATTTTTTGACTCTCAAGTTCAGGAAATTCCTTTGCCAAAAATAGCGACAGATATTGATTTAGCCAAAACACTATGGGAAAGAAGTTTAATCTGGACTGGATGCCAGAAAAAAATAATTAATCCTACAAAAAATTATGATAATTTTCTGGATATATCTGGTCCTTACTCTCTAAAATTAGATCATACTGAACTCAGTCAAGTTGCCCAAATAATTTTTAAAGAAGTCTTACCTAAACCCCCCAGTAAATTATTACTATTGAAGTTTTTTCTTTTTATATTTAAGTTCAAAATTGGTGCTGCTTTTCTATTATTAATCCAAATTTGGAAGCGAGAATTTAACATGGAAAGACATCTTGATTCCCCAGCAGTATGGAAATTATGTCAGGATGAGAATTTATTGGAAAAATTGCAAAAATATTTAGGAGAAGAATTAGTATTGTGGCGCTCTGAACTATGGGTAAATTATCCTGCAAGACAATTAATTCCATTGTGGCATAAAGACTCTTATCCTAAGCTAATTTCTGGAGTAGGTAAGACAATTAACGTTTATATTGCCATAACTGAAGTTAATGAATTTAACGGCTTTGAGTTTATTCCTAATACTCAGATTGACAATAATTTATCAGTAAACGTGACAGACCCTTTTAGTGGAAATGATTTCTTTAAAGTTACAAATAAATTAGCAGAAAAAGCAATACCAGTCATTCTTAAACCTGGTGAATTTGTAATGTTTACAGACAAACTTATTCATCGATCTATATGTAATACTAGCAGTCAAGTTCGACTATCATTAACTTTACGAGTGACTCAACCTACTATGAAGATTTGGCCTAATTATAATCCTAATTTTCAGCAGCCAGTGTTGCTATACAGAACTTGCCCAGAGACCGGGTTTATTGACAAATAAACATTTTTATGGAGCAATAACAGTGCTGTCTTTGTCAAAGAATTAAAAATGTCCCAATGTTTTCATCTTATAGGTTTTCTTGCTTAAAAATTGGAATGTATTGTTGTTGCTAATGGCGTTCTGTTATAGTTGCTAGTTCCTTCTTCCTCCTTTACCTAACAAGAGTGTCTTTGGGTAAGTCCTGTTCAATACTTTTTCATTCAAACGAAAATATTCTGGCAGAGGTTCTCCAGGAACCACCAAAGCATTATAGCTTTCCGGAGTAACTTCATCAAACCTAGTATTCAACTGGAAATTATAGTTGTTTTAATTAAGATTGAAATAAAAATTGAGTATAATAAAATTAAGTCAACTAGAAACTATTTTGAACTATACCTTACAGTTTAGACTCGAGACAAAAAGTATTCACGGGCTGACTTATAAGCTTAATCGTAGATATAGTAATCATTTGAGACAATAAGTTGAATAATAATTCAATTAAAAAAGAAGGCTTATTGAGTTTGGGAGGTAGCGATCGCAAATTCACTCTTATCCACCATCTGAGTTGAATAATTATTCAAGCTATATTATAATTTAATATTATTAAACTCCTCACATGAAATAATTTATTATTACAATCAAGAATTACAGTCTAATTAACCACTGCATTCATCGCTTTTAGTCCCCTTTGATAATATAGTAATTTATGACGATTTTGGCTCATTAAATTTTCTACTAATTCCCTAATGGAAATCATCATTTATTGCCCAATAAATCATAGATAACCCTAAAAAAAAACTACTGTCTCTTCTTTCTTTTCCACCTTTTTCATTAGTTCTTGATATGTATTCTTGAACCCTTTTATTTTTAACTTTTTGGACTTGAAATGAACTAATTGTGTATGAAATAGCTATTAATAAAATTAAATTATTCAATCTCGTTTCATTAGGCTTAGCTGATACAAGAATTGTCACCACCAGTTTTAGAATCTTTAAACATTGCTTCAATTCCCATTCTCTGGCTATATATTTTTTTAATCTTTTCAGTAGATGATAAATTGGAGAGAATATACCATTTATCTAAAACAGATTTTTTGACGATATTTCTGTATTTTATACACGAGTAAATTATATGTTTTTACCTTCAAAATTTTGGGGAATATATGGTTCAATAATAGTTTAGTCTCACCGACATTTACTCTTAATTCTGATAGTTTACAATATTTTTTACCTCGTTTAATCATCGTCGATTTTTTTTGTCTAAAAACAAAATATACATCAAGCTTGTGATATTTTTTCAACCAGTGAGATAGAAAAATACTATGGAACTCTCTATCTGCTGTCATCATTATTTTCTGGCCTTTTAAGAATCTTATAACTGGACGAATTACTGCTTTTTATTCGGTTAAATTACTAGCTCCTTTATGAGTTAAAATTTTCCAATATAATGGTATTGCCCTCTTTTTCCAAGCTAAACTAATCATTAATATATTAGTATTTTGCC
>JAKQYE010000248.1 GCA_023356605.1 Trichodesmium sp. MAG_R02
AATGGGATTTTGAGCTTGGGAGGTAGCGATCGCCAATTTACTCTTATCCACCATCTGAGTTGAATAATTATTCAAGCTGTATAGCAATCCCAAATAGGTTGCGACAATTCAAAAACTAGAAATAAACTCTGAAACTCTTGCCCATTGAGCATTGCCTATTCCCTCTTCCCAAAAAGTGGTAAGATTTTTGACACAAATAAAATGGAATTGCTATATGAGAATATATAGTCATTTTACTTACATTCCGCACGTCAAAATGTAGTATATCAGAATTATAATGATGAATGAAATACCAAATAGCACCCAAATGGTTTTCTAATTTTTTAGAAAAAGATAAAGTTTTTCAAGCGTAAGCGAGAAATCCTTTGACGCAAAGTATTATTTAACCTTTCTATATGGGCAGTTAAGCCAGTTTCTTTTCCTACCGATAATTGCCTACAATCAGGAAAAACCATATCATAAGCTGACCTAAAATCTGTATAACAAATTGCACATTGCCTATATATTCCTGGCAATGAATTCCACAATTGGTTAGCGCCTTTTTCTCCTCTTTCTCCTAAAGAGAAAGCCACAATTTCTTTGGTTTCTATATCAATGGCTAGCCATAACCATTGCTTATTATTTTTACTCCCAACAAATGACCACATTTCATCACACTCAATAGTCAGTTTTTCCGGTTTTTTTTGAGTACATTTGATAGACTGTGAAACTTCTGCAAAGTTCCGATTAACGTAGTTTTGTAGCCATTTTTCAGATACACCTGTTACACGAATAATCCCAGCTAAACTGATTTTTTCTAATAATAATTTATCAATCAATTCTTTGGTTTGATTGTTGATGTATACTTTAGAGTTATTGGGGACAAATTGTCTTTTACAGGTTTGACATTGATATTTCTGTTTTTTATTATGAATTGTCCCATTTTTAACGGTATGGCTACTACCACAACTTGGACATTGCTTGCTCATCATTTGCCTCCCGAACTATATGTTAATGTGCATATTTAGTAAGTGTATGTTAGCACAATTTGTGGTATGATATTTAGAATAGATTTATTCATAACTTAGTATTTGGTTATATCCCACATTCCGCACTTCAAGTATACTACAAGGGTATTTTTAACGAAGAAGGTAGATTACAGACTCTGTTATTGCTAATAACTATCAATAGTTTATGTAATATGTATTTTTGCTTAGAAACTTCATAGTTATTATCAGACAAGGCTTTCAATAGCATGTATGATATACTACATTTTGACGTGCGGAATGTAAGTTATATTAAGCGCTCGCCTACCAAATAAACTTTTAATTTTTAGTAGGCAAAAGCGCAATATTTCTGATATTAAGATCAGAAACTGACTGCTTATATGAACATATCACTACATATATAGGACTACCAAATCTTTTTCTTTTTTTCTTCTCCCAGCTACTAAATTTTCTCTTTTACCTCGTTTTCCCTCTTGCTCACCATAAACTTTTTTCCCTTTTTTTGACCAGGCATAAATACAGTATTGATTATCTTAAAATCCTGATTCATCAATAAAGACAAGGCTTTTACTTCCAAATTATTTGATCAAATTTCGAGAGAAAGCTGATAATATTTTATCCTTTCTTCTCTATTTCTTTCTCTAAGTCCGAAGTTGTTTCTTTTTTTAAGGAAAATTCATTTTTTTTAAAGCATAAAATATAGCTAGTTGATTAACTCCAAATTTTTTAGATCTGTCTGGCAACCCTCGACTCTGGATTTTGTTTTACATCTTTTTCTAATTCTTTCCAATCTAATTTTCTTTGACGACTTTTTACCTTAGTTGCTGACAATTTTGGGCGAGATAACCATCTATATATCGAAGCTCTTCCTATCCCAAATGTATGAGCTGCTTTGGTAATTGTCCCGCCATTTTCTACAAAATTTATTACTTTTTGTCTGAAGTCTAAACTGTAAGGCATAGTTCAAAATAGTTTCTAGTTGACTTAATTTTATTATACTCAATTTTTGTTTCAATCTTAATTAAAACAACTATAATACTAATTCTGAGGAAATACTAAATAAATTTTCTATTATTTTTTTTAACTAAAGTGAACCAAAATAAAGGTATGCTCAACTATTTTAAAGTTAAAAACCTTTGTATATGTTTTCCCTTACTTTCTAATTTTATTGGTAGGGGAAAATAATTACTTAATTTTGATATCTGTACAGTTTTATTTCTGAATACTCACGTATAATAATATTTGTAATGTTATTACTTGAGATGGACTCAAGATGATGCTTAATATGGCCTTAATAAAAGCCTAATATATTCACTTTTATTTATTTTTATTTGTAATTACTAACCCTTTTTTATCATATTTTTAACTATTTCCAAAACTTTTTAAATGAATAAATAATCAACTCAGATGGTGACTGTATCTACCATTAAGCTTACTTGTCACCCCGTGAGATCCTGGACTCATCCCCCCAATCCTCTGTCACAGGAGAATAATATCAAATCCGCCTAGTTCTAGATAAAGGCAATCATGTTTAATCAGGGTTTTAAGCTATTGATTGTAAGGTTATTTAACTGGGCTCTGTACCCAGCAAATTCAATCCTGTGGCTTCCAAAGCCTTCAATAATGTCATATCGGGATAATTGGTGAGAAAAAGTATATGGTTTGTAGTAGGGCTTTATCCCTTACTGCACAACTATACTTAACCCAAGAGTATTAAGGCATTGATAAATGAAGGTATAATAACGATAAAATGCGATCGCTAAACAGTCAGAAGTTTTGAGTTAACAGTACAGGAACATCTCTGAATTTAAGAAGTGTGAATTAATAATTTCACTGAATAGCTGGACTTTTAGATTTTTCACGCCGACAATGGCTCCAAAACCAGTATTAGCAAGGGACATACCTAAAAAAACTAAAAATAGCTAAAACCTAGGTATATCAAGAAAACGGTTAATTCAATGTAAAAGCATTGCTGTATAAGCTTTTAGCTTAGTTTTTAACCTATTTTTTCCATAAGTCCAGATAGTATTTGTAGTTATTTTTAATTTAGATTGAGACAAATTTTTCTTACTATAACTAAGTTCCAGCAGAAAAAGTTTTTCATCCTTATTTGAAATAACTATATCTATGCTTAATTAAATAAAAAAAAATTGCCCAGAATATGTCTGCTTTGGCAAAATTGACATCCTCCCGACGCTGCTATTACAAGACAGCCCGGGAAACCCTAGCATGGCTGTTAGGAGCTTTCTGCTTCATAGCACTTACCCTCCGAGATTTACTCTCTTTAGGCATAAAGACCGTGACCCGGGCAACACTACCTGCCCAGCAGCCAAAATGTTTAAAATGTGCGTTTATGTCCCTATCATGGTGACTAGCGCATTCAGGACAGTCCCAGTCTGTAATATTTAAAGGTAATTTTTCTACTACATGACCACAACTACAGCGACGTTTAGAACTAGGAAAATATTCGTCAACTTTTATTTATGCTGGTTTTGCGTTAGTCAACGGTTCTACTGAACTTACCCAAACTTACCTGTGGAATTGTATAAACAGGACTTACGTAAAGGCACTACTTGTAGTGTAAATATCTGAATTTATTGTCAAAAATACACTATATATGGTGGCACTGCGTAAGTCCTGATAAAGTTTGTAGTTAGCCTCGGTGTTTCAGCTATATACCACTGACTGTAGTCTTTAGCTTATCTATGACCCAGGCAACGAACATCCCAAGGAAGCCCAAGCTATTACATGATTTTCGCTTATTACTAATACTGCTACAATATCGCTATGCATATGTAAGGTAATGACTATTACCTTACCATTTTAACCATTAATACGCTGACTAGCATAGGAGTCCATACTATATGCGGGCACCCGCTTGTTGTAATCTAATCTATTGCCAGTTAAAGATTCAGATAAGTTTTCAAAAGATTTAGAATTCCAGTTACGCTCATGGATAGGCTTTGTTTGCTCACCTAAGAAATAAGCTTGACTTCCAATTATTGCAACAGCTACCCAAGCGATCACGAACAATGAGGTTACGATAACCATAATTTACTTTTCCTTTAAATTTATTAATTACTTTACTGTAAACAAATGTAACAAGTTGTTGCTTAAAGTGTCAAGTTAATGTAGCTTCGGCAAAATGAACAAAAAACTATGTAAATCCACACCTCTTAATACCTTGATATAAATCTTAAACCATGTTAAGATTATATTCTTTAAATCCAAGTTATTATAGCGGTAGGCAAATAGGTTAGAATTTTTTGCTATTTCCTATTCCCTGTACAACCTAAATTATTGGCCTACTTTTAATTCTTGCCATGCCTGGACTAAATTTCCTTGCATTAAAGCTGCAATGCCATTTAATGATCTAATCTCTGGTTGATGGGGGTCTATTTCCAAAGCAGACTTTAAAGCTATTTTCGCCGCACCTGGATTAAGATTGTATAAATAGAGAAAAGCTAAATAAGCATAAGCAAAGGGGTTTTGAGAATCTAACTGAGTTACCCTAGTTAAAGTTGCGATCGCTCCCTCTGCATCTTTTTGTAAAACTTGGGCTAAGGCTAAACCATAGAGTAACTCTAAATTATCTGGTTCCCGTTGCAAACGATAGGCTAAAGTTTGTTCTCCTTGCTCTGTATAGTCTTGAACTGGATCGTATTGGTTAACTCGCGCTACCTCCGCGAATATAGTTTCCAAACCCTTTATTCCCTGAGGTAACTTTTGACCCCACATCCGCAACTGGGTTACTAAATCTAATTCTGGTGCTGGTAATACTTCTGCCTGGGGATCAACTTGTACTCGCACTGGTGGTTCTACAGTAATAGGATAACTTTCCCCAGTTTCTCTGTTCAGATAGGTGGCCTCTAACATATAAGTTCCCGGTATGATATTAGATGGGGGTAGCATTCCTATTCGTTCAATAATTTCAAGCCCGACTTCAGACTCATTTCCTTGAAGCATACCAGGGTGTAGACTTCCCATCCCTATACCGTGGTCGTGAATAAATTTGGTGACGGGCTTTTCTAATACATTATTATCAGAAATTAATTCCGGAAATTCTGTTTTATTAATATTTTCTTGGCGATAAGTTAATAAGACTAAACCTGATTGTAATTTTTGCCAAGAACCAGACCATTTATAGGTGATTGGTATCGGGGTTCCTGGCTTAATTTTTGGGGATAAAATTATATAGTCTAGTTTAACTTTTTCTTGTGGTTTAGTCAGGGGGTAAACCTCTACCGGTAAAAACTGATTATGATATAGATTTAAGTTGCTATTATCTGGCAAATGCCAGGTTTTTTGTAGTTGAAAATTCGGGTGTTGTTCGATGAGATTAACAATAGCAACTTGAGCTTTTTTGATTCTTTTGACAGAACCTTGTTCATCGGTTTTTGTGATAAACCAAGAAAGCGATCGCGCATCTTGTTCTACTTGTTTTAAGTTGGTTCCTACTTGCCGACCATAGACTTGTAAATTTTGCAGAGCGCCGTAATAATTTAAGTTATGTTGATTAATTTCTGGAGTGGAAGGTAAAACTCCTAAGGTTGACCGTAAATAGGGGTTAGTTTTGATGATTTCTGCAATTACTTCTCTATGAGGCCATTCTGGGCTTAAATGAGCATAATAAACTGCACCAGGACTTAACCAAGCGGTAATTTTTCTGGGGAAATTTCCACCTACAGACCAGAGATTTAATAGCATTAAAAGAATTGCCAAACTAATAGTAAGGCTGCGAATTTGTTTTCCTACTTTTCGAGGAAATTGCATTAAACCAAAGGCTAATAAAATTGATAAAACTGGCAATAATGGTAAGGTATAACGAAAATCTTTGTTGATATTGAGAGAGCAAGTTAGATATCCGCCGATTAAAAATACGGATAGCCATTGAAAAGAGTGGAGCTGAGTCGAAAAGTTTTCCTGTTTTTTATTGAGCCGGATTAAGTAAAAAATCAATCCACTAATTGGTATAATTAATAGAGGTAAAGAAATATGATTTGGGAGTAATTTTCCATAATAAAGCCAAGCATCTAAACTTAATAGATTGGGGTCTCCTTCAGCCAGAGCAGAATCTACTGTTGCCCGTTTACCTGAAGTTAACATTAATAGCCAATTTGTTCTCGCCCAAGGGTAAAAAATTGTGACGGATAAGCACAGAGAGTAAGTGAGTTGAGTTAGTTTGTACCATTGCTGTTTTTTGAGAATATTTACACCGACCCAAAGTAAGGGAAAGAACAGAAAAAAGATTGTGGTTTGCTTAACTAAAACTGCTAGACCAAAAGTTAAACCAAAAGCTGTTGCCCAGAGCCAATTTTGGAGATGGTTGCCTTGAGATAAGTTATCTATTTTAGGAGATTTTTTTGGTATATTTTTTTCGTGGATGGAGGTTTTTTCTAAATCTAAATTAATGGTTTGTTTGTTAGTTGTTTCTGTCGTCTGTTCTCTGTTCTTAATTCCCTGTTGCTGATTCGGTTTTGAAAAATACCAAAATATCAAACAAGTAAAACTTAAGGTTACTATTGCTGTGAGGGGATAGTCGAGTAAAAATTGTAAACGATATCTATATAATCCTGGAAATAATATAGATAATACTGCTGCCCAAAAACCTACTTTTTGATTAAATAATTTCTGGCCTAAACTGTAAACTGAGCTTAGTAAAATAGCACTAAATAATAGATGTACTAAGGTAGCTTCGTCAGCGCCTCTACCAAAAATATTTTGAAAGGGAACAGCAAGAATGTAAGTTAGGGGCGGTACCTTTGGGGAAAGCTGCCAAAAGTGTCTCCACCATTCTCCAGAGAATAATTGTACATTTTGCCAAGCACGCCAGTAGGTTAGGGAACTTGTGAGATAGTCGGCCTGATCCCAAGCGGGAACTGATTTATCAAAGGTAAACCAGAGGCGATCGCTCACGGCACCCAAAAACCACAGGATAGTTAGGGTAAGGATATGATTAATGTTGGGTTGTTTTTTTTCTTGGGCAATCATAAATTTATGTTTTCAGTTATTGGTTATCAGTAATAAGTGTATACTCAAGATTTAGGAGTAATATTATCAGGACTTACGGAAAGGCACTAACTGTAGTGTAAATATTTAAGATAATTATCAAAAATACACTATATATAGCGGTACTGCGTAAGTCCTGAAATAATCAGGACTTACGCAAAGACACTAATTGTATAGTTTTTTTGAATAACAATGAGACACTATTTGGCACAATAATTACGAATAATTTCCAAATCGAGATGTATTGATAGGTGAATATCTTCTAGCTCTTTTTAATGCACTAAAATCATGTTCTATGCCATTTAAATCAGGAGAGTATTTTGGCAAAAATATTAATTGGTGATTCCCTGCTTATACTAATTCTCTAATAACGTTTTTTCTATGAATTGGTGAATTATCCATGCAGCAGTACACTGGGAATTTTTAATGATGGTAATAAATGTTGCTCATACCATTGTTCAAATCCCACGGCATTTAGACTTCCTTTGAATATAATTTGCCCTATTAAATCTTTTTCATTTTGTCTTCTCCCGGCTACTAAATTTTCTATTTTGCCTCGTTTTACCTCTGGCTAACCATAAACTTTTTTCCCTTTTTTTGACCAGGCATAAATACAGTATTGATTATCTTGAAATCCTGATTAATCAATAAATAAAAGGCTTTTACTTCCATTTTTTTTATCAACTTTTGAGGTTTGCTGATAATATTTTATCCTTTCTTCTCTATTTCTTTCTCTATAACGAAGTTGTTTCTTTTTTCAAGGAAAATTCATTTTTTTTTAAGCATAAAATATAGCTGTAGGATTAAAAAGGAAAATTAATTCTTTTTAAAGCATAAAATATAGCTGGTTGATTAACTCCAAATTTTTTAGCTCTGTCTGACAATGCTCGACTCTGGATTTTGTTTTACATCTTTTTCTAATTCTTTCCAATCTAATTGTCTTTGACGACTTTTTACCTTAGTTGCTGATAATTTTGAGCGAGATAACCATCTATATATCGAAGCTCTTCCTATCCCAAATGTATGAGCTTCTTTGGTAATCGTACCCCCATTTTTTACAAAATTTATTACTTTTTGTATGAAGTATAAACTGTAAGGAATAGTTCAAAATAGTTTCTAGTTGACTTGATTTTATTATACTCAATTTTTCTTTCAATCTTAATTTAAAAAAACTGTAATAGCAATGTTCGGGTTTCTCTGTCGTTCAACCCAACCAAAAATGGGATTTGGGTTCAATATTTTGAGGGGTTGGCGATCGCCTCTTTTAGCAGATTCGAGGATATTAGCCCAATATAATGGGGTATATGTGATGGGCCTGAAATTATAGCTTAAGCCCGAGATGATGAGGGATTAGCGATCGCCTCTATTGGCAGATTCCGGGATATTGGCCCAAGTAGATGAGGGATTAGTAATCAGCCTTGAATTATAGCAATGTTCGGGTTTCTCTGTCGTTCAACCCAACCGACAAAGGGAT